>CAJMLC010000001.1 GCA_905214155.1 uncultured bacterium
GGATTCGAACCAGTGGCCTGCCGCTTAGGAGGCGGCCGCTCTATCCAACTGAGCTACGGGGGCATATCTGATTTCGCGGAATTATTTTACACCGGAACTGCCGGAAAGTCAAGCCGGGGCATATTTGCCCGCGCCGGACATAGGATGTATGGGAAGTGAAAGCATGACAGCAGAATCCATTTTAGAGATCTTGCCGGCGCGGTATCGCGCGGCACTGTTCGCACTGGACTGGGATGCGACGCTGGAACTGCGCCTGCGCGCCGGACAGCCTTTTTATCGGAAAACCATGACCGGGGAGCACCTTTGTCCTCTGCCAGACGGCGGCATTGTGACCTGCGCAGATCTGGAGGCCGTGGTCGCGGCGGCCGCAAGGCAGTCCGCCTATAGTGCGCGGGAGACACTGCGAGAGGGCTATCTCACACTGGACGGCGGGCACCGCATCGGTATCTGCGGGACGACTGTGCAGCGGAATGGCGAGATCTACAGTATGAAGGACGTCACATCGCTCAATATCCGTGTGGCGCACGACGTCCGGATCGAACCGGCGCGGCTGCGGCCCCGGCTACGGGAAAATCTGCTGATCATCGGGGCGCCGGGCAGCGGGAAGACGACGCTGCTGCGGGCCTGCATCCGGACGCTCAGCCAGATGGGGCGATGCGTCAGCGTGGTGGACGAGCGCGATGAAGTTGGGGCGTTTGATCTGGGGATACACGTGGACGTGCTGCGCGGATGCGGCAAACAGGCGGGCATGGAGCTGCTGCTGCGCAGCATGGGGCCGGAGTGGATCGCGCTGGATGAGATCAGCGCAGAGGCGGATGTGCTGGCACTGGAGAAGTGCTCCTACTGCGGTGTGAAGCTGCTGGCGACGGCGCACGCGGAAAATGTGGACGAGCTGCGCCGCAGGCGGCTCTACCAGATACTGCTGGAGACCGGCGTTTTCCGGCGGGCGCTGGTGCTGCGGGAAAATCAGCAATTTGCTGAAGAGGAGATCACGGTATGATAAAACTGCTGGGCGCGGCTTTGATCGTAACAGCCTCGGCTGCGGCTGGATTTGGGTTTGCGCGTGCAATCTGCGTTCAGCTGCGGCAGATGGATGCGCTGCTGGGTGCGTTGGAGGTCATGAAGAGCGAGATGGAATACCGGCTGACGCCACTGGGCGCGCTCTGCGCCGCGCTATCCCATGGAGATGAGCCTGAGACTGCGGCCTTTTTCGGCGCGTGCGCCGCGCAGATGGAGGCGGACCGCTGCCTGCCGCCGCAGCTGGCCATCCAGCGGGCAATGGAACAGGCACAGGGACTGAAATGGAGCGCGCGGACGCGCGAGACGGTGCGGAATCTGGCCTTTTCACTCGGGAAGTTTGACCTTGGCGGGCAGGTGCGCGCCATCGAGCTGGCACAGGAGCGGCTGCGCGCGGAGCTGGCGGAGGTACAGGCCGGGAGCCGTGCGCGCTGCCGGAGCTATGAGACGATTGGGATCTGCGCCGGGCTGGCGCTGGCGGTGGTGCTGATTTAAGATGGAAATTGATTTGATTTTTAAGATCGCGGCGGTGGGGATCATCGTGTCGATCCTCAATCAGGTGCTCGTGCGCTCGGGCCGGGAGGAGCAGGCGACGATGACGTCGCTGGTGGCGCTGGTGGTGGTGCTGATGATCGTGGTGCAGAAGATCGCGGCGCTGTTTGACCTGGTCAAGGACCTGTTTCAGTTCTGATGGAGATCTGGAAATTTGCCGCGATGGCGATCGTGTGTGCGCTGCTGTGCACCGTGCTGAAGCAGCATGGAGCTGAGTTGTCGTCAGTGCTGGCATTGGCTGGATGCGTGGGGCTGCTGATCGCTGCATTTACAGTGCTGTCACCGGTGATGACGTTTCTCCGGCGGCTGTCCGGCCTGGCCGGGATCAACGCCGCGCTGCTGGCACCGGTGCTGAAGGCAGCGGCGGTCGGTCTGCTCACGCAGCTGACGGAATCGTTCTGCAAGGACGCGGGGGAGGGGGCGCTGGCCAAGGCTGTTGAATTGTGCGGCGGGATCTTGGCGCTGTACGCATTGCTGCCTCTGGCAAGCAGCGTGGCAGAGCTATTGCAGCGGATGGCGGGAGGCGGATGATGCGAAGGATCGTGCTGGTTTTGCTGCTGGCGGCCATGCTGGCCTCCGGCGTATGCGCCGCGACGGACGTTTTGCAGGAGGAGGCCGCGATCCTCGGCGCGGACAAGCTGGAAGATGCGCTTCCGGACGAGGCCGCGGACGCGCTGGACGGCGTCTCGCCGCTGGGATCGGGCAGCTTTTCGGACGGGTTCAAGCAGGTCTTATCCAGCGCGGTGAAAGGGCTCGGAGGGTGGATGCGGTCGGGCGTGCGGGTGGCAGCTGGGCTGCTGGCGGTGGCACTGCTGTGCGGGATGGGAAGCGGGTACGGCGGGGCGGCGGCACGGATGGCCGGGTGCCTCGGGATCGCGGCGGTCTGCACGTCGAGCCTGTACGGAATGATCGCGCTGGCGCGGGAGACGCTCGACGGGCTGGGGAATTTTTCGGCGTTGCTGCTGCCGGTGCTCTCCGCGGCGCTGACAGCATCCGGCGGCGTGACGAGCGGCAGCGCGATCTACGCCGGGGCGACGCTGCTGATCAGCGTACTGACGAGCCTGATTCGCTCGTTCCTGATCCCGTGCGTCTACTGTTATTTCTTTCTGGCCGTGGCGCAGTATGCCATCGGGGACGACCGGCTGGAATGCCTGCGGGAGCTGGCGGGGTGGACCGTGAAGACGGCGCTGCGCGCGGCAGTGGCGGCGTTTACCGGCTATCTGGCGCTGACGGGTCTGCTCGCCGGAACGGCGGACGAGATGGCGCTCAAGGCGGCGAAGAGCGTCATCTCCACGGCCATCCCGGTCGTGGGCGGGATGATCTCGGAGGCGTCGCAGGCGGTGCTGACGAGTGCGGCGCTGATCCGGAGCAGCGCGGGTGTATTCGGGCTGCTGGCGGTGCTGGCGATGGGTCTCGGGCCGTTTTTGCAGATCGCGGTACAGTATCTGGCGCTGCGCGTGACGGCGGCGCTGAGCGGCTTTCTGGCGATGCAGGAGCACACGAAGCTGCTCTCCTGCGCGGCGGATGCGATGGGCGATATGCTGGCGATGACGGGCAGCGCGATGCTGATGGTGATCGTGGCGGTCTGCACGCTGATCAGGGTGGTGAACGGATGAAAGGATATTTGTTTTCTTTGACGGCGGCGGCGCTGCTGTCCGCGCTGCTGCTGGCGCTGGTGCCGGAGGGCAGCGGGCGGCGGACGGTACGGCTGGGGTGCGGAATGCTGCTGGCGGTGGTGGCGCTGAGCCCGCTGCTGAAGCTGGACTATGACACGATCGCCAAGCAGATCGCTGGGATCCGGCTGGATACCGAGACGGCACGGACGGGCGTGGAGATCCGGAACCGGGAGCTGCAGGCGCGCATCATATCCGAACAGGCCGCGGCATATATATGGGACAAAGCGGACGAGATGGGGGTGGCGCTGGAGGTCGAGGTGGAGACGCAGGACCGCGGAAGAGGGCCGTATCCCTGGCGCGTGACGCTGACCGGGACGTGCGGCGGCGAGAAGCGCACGGCGCTGACACAGTACATCGAGGAAAATCTGGCGATCCCGGAGGCGAGGCAGGTGTGGCAATGCGAATAGACAAGGACGCGCTGCGGCAGGCGCGGGAGCGGTGCGCCGCGTGGCTCCGGAAAAACCGGCTCGTGGTGCTGCTGGCGCTGCTGGGCAGTTTGCTGCTGCTCTGGCCGGCGGGAAGCGGGCGTGAGGCCGGGAAGACCGAGACGGCGTCGAACAGCTTTTCCCTTGCGGAGACGGAGGCGAAGCTCGAAGCGCTGCTCGGCAAGATCGACGGCGCAGGCGCGGTAGACGTGATGCTGACGCTTGCGGACGGCGGCGAGGCCGTCTATCAGGTGGATGAGACGGTCCGCGATGATGGGCGCGAGGTTCAGACCGTCCTCGCCGACAAGGCGCCGGTCCTCGTACAGACGCGGCAGCCGAGATTTCAGGGGGCCGTGGTCGTCTGCGAGGGCGCGGGCCGCGCGGCGGTCAAGCTCGCGGTGACGGAGGCCGTCGCGAGCCTGACGGGACTTGGCAGCGGGAAGATCGCGGTCGTCAAAATGGAGTCATCAAACTAAGGAATCTCTGAATCAATCGTCTGCGACTGCGAGCGGATCTTTTCCGCCCACTCTTCGGTATCAAAAACGGGAAATACATACAGTATTCCTCCGCTTTTGATCCCTCGATTGGACGAAAAATCTCTCACTCACAGTTCTTGCCGATTGAATCAGAGCTTCCCTGAAAATGAAGGACAATAGGAGGAAACGGTATGAAAGCATGGAAACGGAACGCAGTGATCGCGACGGTGCTGGTCTTTATCTGCGCGGGCGTGTATCTGAACTGGTCGTACAACCAGAAGGAGAAGACGCCCGAGCTGACGCAGACACTGAGCGCGGATCAGGTAATGGGGGAGACGACGATGGTGATCGCGGATGCGTCGGACGAGGCGGAGCCGGCCGCGAACATGGACGCGGCGGATTATTTCGCGCAGGTCCGTCTGAGCCGGCAGGAGTCGCGCGACAGCGCAGTGGAGCTGCTGGAGGAGACGATCGCATACGACGAGGGCACGGCCGTCGGCGACACGGCGTCCGCTGCGCTCAATGAGATCGTGAACACGGCGCTGAGCGAGGCGCAGATCGAGAGCATGGTCATCGCGAAGGGTTATGCCGACTGCGTGACGTACATCACGGACGACACGGTCAGTGTGGCAGTCGCCGCGCCGGCGGAGGGACTCAGTGAAGCGGATGCGGCGCTGATCTCCGATGTGGTGCGCTCGCAGACGGATTATCCGCTCTCGCAGGTGCGCATTATCGAGGTAAAACCGTAAGCAAGGGGTAGATTTTTGGTGGAGGGCGGGAACGCTCTCCACTTTTTGCGCCTTTTTACTTGCGTGTATCTGAAAACTGCCAACGCACTCGGACAGCGGGCCTTTTCACGCTGTACCGCGTCATTTTTCCTTGAAATACGTCAGTATTCCTGCGGAAAAATGTCTTGCTCAGCGCAAAAATTCCTCGCTGCCGATCACATCGTCAGTTTTCAGATACACCCTTGAAATTCTATGGATTTATGGTACAATATCAAAATGAGAAAAGAATCGGGTACTTTGCGCAGGAGGCTATTTTATGGCAGAGAATAAAGAGTATTTCTCCAAAGAGGTGGAGAATGGGTCCATCCAGATCTCGGAAGAGGTCGTTTCGTCCGTGGCGGCGATGGCCGTGCTGGAGGTGGAGGGCGTGTGCGGACTGGCGAGCAATCTCGGCTATGACATTGCGGAGATGCTCGGCAAGAAGACGCTGGCGAAAGGCATCCGCCTGAGCACCGAGGGCGAGGCGCTGCGCATCGACTGTGAGATCGTGGCGCAGTTTGGGCAGCCGGTATTCGTGCTGGCACGAAATGTGCAGGAGCACGTGAAAAGCTGCGTGGAATCGCTGACGGGGCTCAGCGTGGCACAGGTGAACGTGAATGTGTCCGGCATCGCGCTGCCGCGCGAGGGCAAAAAGTAAGAGAGAAAGACAGGAACAGCTATGACAAGGACGAATGCGCGGGAGATCGCGTGCCATCTGGTATATGAAATGTATCTCAACGCCGTCACGGCCGGCGAGGCCCTGACGGCGCTGATGGATGAGGGGTACTATCCGAGTCTGAAGTCGGAGAGCGACGTCTACGAGGAAAAGCCGACGGGCAAGCAGCTGGAATATCTGCAGAACGTCGTGCAGGGCGTGCAGGCGAAGCGCGAAGAGCTGGAAGGGTATCTCGAGCAGTACGCCATCGGCTGGAGCGTGGGGCGCATCTCGAAGGTGGCCCGGGCGGTGATGGAGGTCGCGATGTACGAAGTGCTCTACGTGCACGACGTGCCGACCGGCGCGGCCATCAGCGAGGCAGTCGAGCTGACGCGGAAGTATGAAAACGAGGATGTGGTCGCGTTTGTGAACGGCGTGCTGGGCGCGTTTGCCCGCGCACAGGGCGCGGATGAGGCCGAATGATGGTCCTCGGGTTTGACACCAGCAACTATACCACTTCGGTGGCGATCTCGGACGGCGTGGGCGGCAAAAACTGCTCACGCCTTTTGGACGTCCGGCCCGGCGAGCTGGGGCTGCGGCAGTCGGACGCGCTGTTTGCGCATGTGAAACGGCTGCCGGAGCTGGCGCGGACGCTGTTCGCGGAATATCCGGGCGCGGAGATCTCGGCGATCGGGGCCAGTACGCGGCCAAGGGCTGTGGAGGGCTCGTACATGCCGTGCTTCCTCGCGGGGCAGAGCACGGCGGAGACGATGGCGGCAGCGCTCGGTGTGCCGTTCCACGCGGTATCGCACCAGCAGGGACATGTGGCCGCGGCGCTCTGGTCGGCAGGACGGATGGAGCTGATGGACACGCCGCATCTGGCGTGGCACCTGTCCGGCGGGACGACGGAGCTGCTGCTCATCACGCCGGAAGGGAAGAACGTCCGCGCCGAAAAGCTCGGCGGAACGAGCGACATCTCCGCCGGACAGCTCATCGACCGGACGGGCAAGCTGCTTGGATTGCAGTTTCCGGCGGGCAAGGCGCTCGATGCGCTGAGCCGCGAGTCGGATGCGAAGGAGGATTTCCGTGTGAAGGTGAATGGGCTGACGTTCTCATTCTCCGGGCTGCAAAATAAGGTGGAAGGCTATCATGCCGCCGGGCACGGCGCGGCGGAGACGGCGCGGTATGCGCTGCGGTCGGTGCTCGGGTGCATTCTGCGGACGACCGAGGCGGCGCGGAAGGAATATCCGGGCATGCCGGTGGTGTTTTCGGGCGGTGTGGCGTCGAACGCGATGCTGCGCGAAGCGTGCGCCGGCACGGACGCCGTGTTTGCGCAGCCGCAGTTTTCCACGGACAACGCGATGGGCGTCGCCATTCTGACGGCGCGGTTGGAGGGACTGGATGGAGCTTCAAATCCTTGAGGTCTCGCAGGTCAACGCCTACATCAAGGGACTGTTTGACCGGGACGCGCTGCTGGGGCAGGTGTGTGTCCAGGGAGAGCTCAGCAACTATAAGGTATATCCCTCGGGGCACCACTATTTTACGATGAAGGACGCCGAGGGCGCGCTGCGGTGCGTGATGTTCCGCTCGAGTGCGGGGCGGCTCCGGTTCAAACCGGAGAACGGGATGCAGGTGCTCGCGGTGGGGCGGATCACGGTGTTTCCGCGCGACGGAGCGTATCAGCTCTACTGCGAGAACTTGACGCCCGCAGGCGCGGGCGACCTGCACGTGGCATTTGAGCAGCTGAAGGCGAAGCTGCTGGCGGAAGGTCTGTTTGACCGAAGCCTGAAAAAGCCGCTGCCGCCATATCCGCACACGATCGGCATTATCACGTCCGGCGCGGGCGCGGCGATCATGGACATGCTGCGCATTCTGAACAAGCGCTATCCGCTGGCGAAGGTCAAAATTTTGCCGGTGCGCGTGCAGGGCGCGGAGGCCCCGGCGGAGATCGCGGGCGCGATCCGCTACGCCAACGTCCACAAGGTGGCCGACGTGCTCATTGCAGGGCGCGGCGGCGGATCGATGGAGGATCTCTGGGCGTTCAACGACGAGCGTGTGGCGCGGGCCATTTTTGCATCGGAGATCCCGGTGATCTCGGCGGTCGGCCATGAGCCGGATGTAACGATCTCGGACTTTGTGGCGGATGTGCGGGCGGCGACGCCGTCAAATGCGGCGGAGCTGGTCGCGCCGGATCAGGCGGAGCTGCGGCAGACGCTCGGCAATATGCAGGCGCGGCTGCTGGCGGCAATGAAAAAGCGGCTCCAGCTTGACCGGCAGCAGCTGAACGCGCTGGCCGGGCGGAGAGTGCTGCAGTCGCCGCTCGGATATTTGCAGGACCGGCGGATGCTGCTCGACCACGAGAGCCGAATGCTCGCGACGCAGATGCAGCGGACGATCGCGGAGAAGAAACAGCAGTTCGCGCATCTGGCGGCGGCGCTCGACGCGATGAGCCCGCTGAAGGTGCTCGGGCGCGGATACAGCGTCGTGCGGACGGAGGACGGCGGCGTCGTCCGGCAGGCGGAGCAGGTCCGCGTGGGCGAACGATTGGAGATCACGCTGCGCAGGGGCAGCGTCAGTGCGGAAGTATGCGAGATCAGGGAGGGCCAGGATGGCACAGAAGAAATCGAAAACGTTTGAAGAGTCGATGACTCGGCTGGAGGCCATCGTCCGCGCGATGGAGCAGGGGAACGTGCCGCTGGAGGAGTCGCTGAAGCTCTTCCAGGAGGGGACCGGACTGGTCCGCACGTGTACGGAGCTGCTCGACCACGCGGAGCTGGAGGTCGTGAAGCTGATGAAGGGCCCGGACGGGGAACCGGTGGAACAGGAGTTCGTGCGCGATGAATGAATTTGATGCAAGAATGCAGACCTACCGCGAGGCGGTGGAGACGTATCTGGACGAGTGCTTCACGGAAGATCTGCCGCAGAAGCGGCTCTTTGAGGCGATGCGGTACAGCCTGCTCGCAGGCGGGAAGCGCATCCGGCCCGTGTTGGTACTGGAATTCTGCCGGGTGTGCGGCGGAGACTGGAAACAGGCCGTGCCGATCGCGGCGGCGGTGGAGATGGTGCACACGTACAGCCTGATCCACGACGATCTGCCGTGCATGGACAACGACGATTACCGGCGCGGCAAGCTGACGAACCACAAGGTGTTCGGCGAGTCGACGGCGGTGCTCGCGGGCGACGCGCTGCTGACGGCGGCGTTTGAGACGCTGGCGAACTCCGGCGCGGACGCGGACGTCATCGCCGGAACGGTGCAGACACTGGCCGGGGCGGCGGGCGAGCTCGGCATGGTGGGCGGGCAGGTGCTCGACCTCGCGGCCGAGGCGGAGCTGCCCGACGCGGAGCATATTTATACATTGCAGGATCTGAAGACCGGCGCGCTGATCCGCGCGGCGTGCTGCTGCGGCGTGGTCGCGGGGCACGGGAGCGCGGCGCAGTATAACGCGGCGGCGCAGTATGCCACGGCGCTGGGGCTGGCGTTCCAGATCCGGGACGACATGCTCGATGTGCTCGGCGACGCGAAGACGCTCGGCAAGGCCGTCCATGTGGACGAAAAGAAGGGCACGTTCGTGCGGCTCTACGGTCTCGAGCGTTGCGGCGAGATGATCGCCGCGGAGGGAGAGAAGGCCGAGGCGGCGCTGGAAGTCTTCGAAGATCCGGCGTTTTTGAAGGAGCTTGTACAAAAGCTCGCGGTAAGAGAATCTTGAACATGACCACCCGCCCTCCGGGCGGGTGGTTTTTTGCGGGCGAATTATGCTGTAGTGGAAGAGCGCAAGGTTACAATCCCTCCGTCAGCTTCGCTGACACATCCCTTTACACAAGGGAGGCTTTTCCGCTGCGGCGGGATTTCTTCACCAGTCGCCTGCGGCGACAGTCCCCTCTTCGCAGAGGGGGCCTTTGGGCCGATGAGGGCATCGGCCCCTACAAGGTGCAGAAGAAGATCGCGGGAGGCGGGCGGACGGGGTCGTCCGCCCCTACGAGGTGCGGTGAGGGGTTCTTTACGGAAAATTCATGAATATTCGCTTGTATATACAGCGAAAGTATGGTATAGTGAGACGCAGCAATGGCGCAGTATCCTAGTCGGCCCCGCCGGTATCGGGGAAGGGCCTAAAAATCCTTTGAAGGGCATATCTATGAAACCCGTGGTGTCTGCTTCTTACGCCCAGTCTGGGGTGGATGCTGGGGGGAGGCATTTTTTGCCTGCGGCGGATGGGCCAGTCCCAATGGCATGGGATGCACGGACCCGGCCGCTGTGGAGACCGGATATTGTGCAGAGGCGTACTCCCTTTGCGGTCAGCGACCTCTGTACGGTACCGGACTGAACCTGCATTGCGGTGCTACCCGGCTTCGAGCCGTGAACGCTGTGTGCAGCGTAGCCTGCCTTGCGTGAGCAGATCAGGGAAAGGGAAGCTAAGCGTCTGCGGCCCATGGCCTTGGGCCGGAGGGCGATATTCCCTTGAAAGACTGTTTGCAAAAGAGGATAAGAACCGGAAGGGTCCGCTGTGGAAATCACCTAGGCTGTCAGAAATGGGTGGATCCGGGATTGCGGTACGGCTTGAGTGGCAATCGGGTAGCGGCTGCGGCGACGCACCGCCGGACGTATCAAAGGGAAACCGCCTCCGCGGCGACGGGAGGTTCGCGTCTGTGGAAAACAAACCCGACCTAAACCGTAAGATTTACCGGGTCCATCGCCATTGTGCTTTGTTGGGAACGCTCCTGTGCGGAGCGATCAGATAGATGGAGGGAAGACCGTGGCAGACGGCAAAAAGAAAAAGAGCGGCAAAAAAACAGGGCCGGACTGGAGCTGGATCCTGTTTATTTTTGTGATCACGATGGTCATTTCGGCGGCAATGTCGTTTATTTCCTCGCGGCTGCTGGGCAACGCGGGCATGGCCGTTTCGTTTTTGATCTTGATCTGCATCGTGGCCATCGGCATCGTGTTCGACATCATCGGCGTGGCCGTGACGGCCTGTCCCGAGGCGCCGTTCCACGCGATGGCATCGCGCAAGGTGGCTGAGGCGCCGGACGCGCTGCGGCTGCTGCGGAACGCGAACCGCGTGAGCTCGTTCTGCAACGACGTCATCGGCGATATATGCGGCGTCATCTCCGGCTCAGCCTCGGCGGTCATCGCGGCGCGGGCCGTGCTGGGCATGGAGAGCACGAAGGCGACGATCGTGACGCTCGGGATGAGCGCGCTGGTCGCGGCCGTGACCGTCGGCGGGAAGGCCGTGGGAAAGACGTTCGCGATGGGCGGAAGCGTCCAGGTCGTGCGGACGACGGCGAAGGTGATCTGCTTTTTCCGCACCATTTTTCAGAATAAAGGGCGCAAATAAGCGCCGTTTGAGGGCATTATGGTATTAGAGACGATACATTCCAGAGAGGATCTGCTGCGGCTGACACCGGAGGAGCAGCGGACGCTCTGTGCGGAGATCCGGCAGTTTCTGGTCGAGCACGTCAGTCAGACGGGCGGCCATCTGGCGTCGAATCTCGGGATCGTGGAGACGACGGTCGCGATCGAGACCGTATTCGATACGCGGCGCGACCGGCTGGTTTTCGATGTGGGGCATCAATCCTATGTGCATAAGATCCTGACCGGGCGGATGGAGCGGTTCGACACGCTGCGGCAGTACGGCGGGATCGCGGGCTTTCCGAAGCCGTGCGAGAGCGAATGCGACGCCTTTGTGGCGGGGCATGCGTCGAACGCGGTGTCGGTCGCGCTGGGCATGGCGCGGGCGAGGACGCTGCGGGGCGAGAATTATCAGGTCGCGGCGCTGCTCGGCGATGGGGCCTTGACCGGCGGACTGGCCTACGAGGGACTGAACAACGCGGGCATCAGCCGCGAGCCGATGGTCGTGATCTTGAACGACAACGGCATGAGCATCACGCGCAACGTGGGCGCGATCTCGCGGTATCTGGCGCGGGCGCGGCTGCGGCCGAAATATATCGGATTCAAGCTGTGGTACCGCAAGGCGACGGCGAAGACCGCCGCGGGACGGAAATTCTACGAGCTGACGCACAAGGTCAAGGAGCGGATGCGGCGGAGCCTGCTCGGCACGACGCTCTTTGAGACGCTGGGTTTCACGTATCTCGGGCCGGTGGACGGCCACGATGTGGAGAAGGTGACGGAAATTCTGCGGACGGCGGTGGCCTTGCATGAACCGGTCATTGTCCACCTCATCACACAGAAGGGGAAGGGCTATGTCCCGGCGGAGCAGGGGCCGCAGAAGTTCCACGGAATTGGAAAATTTGATCCGGACAGCGGCAAGGCTCTGAAAGCGGGCGCGGAGACATTCTCTGACGTGTTCGGCAAGGAGCTGACGGCGCTGGCCCGCGAGGACAGCCGCGTGTGCGCGATCACGGCGGCGATGGAATACGGAACGGGGCTGAATCATTTTGCGGATGCGCTGCCGAACCGATTCTTCGACGTGGGCATCGCGGAGGAGCACGCCGTCTCGATGGCGGCGGGCATGGCCAAGCAGGGGATGACCCCGGTCGTGGCTGTGTATTCGACGTTTTTGCAGCGGAGCTTTGACATGCTGCTGCACGATGTAGCCTTACAGCAGCTGCACGTGGTATTGGCCGTTGACCGGGCCGGACTCGTCGGCGAGGACGGCGAGACGCACCACGGGATGTTCGACGTGGGCTATCTGCGGCTCGTGCCGGGGATGCGGGTGTACTGCCCGGCAAACTTCGCCGAGCTGCGGAGCATGCTCCGCGAGGCGGTCCTGGAGTGCAAAGGGCCGGTCGCGATACGCTATCCGCGCGGCGGCGAAGGGAAACGATATTTGGACGTTCAGACGGAAACGCGCATCCGCGCGGGCGCGGACTGCACGCTGGTCTGCTACGGCACGACCGTGGAGGCTGCGCTGGAGGCTGCGGACCGGTGCGCCGCGAAGGGCGTTTCTGTGGAGATTATGAAGCTGGCGACGGTGGCGCCGCTGGACTTTGACGCTGTGGCGGGATCCGTCCGGAAGACGGGGCGGATCGTCGTGGCGGAGGAGACGTCTGACCGGGGGTGCGTTGCGGACGAGCTGTTCGCGCGGCTCGGACAGGCGCAGATCCCGTTTGTGGGAAGAAAGAAAAATCTGGGCCGGAGGTTCGTCACGCACGGCGCGACCGCGATTTTACTGCGGGAGGCCGGACTGGACGCGGATGGAATGACGGGACTGATCGGGGAGGTTTGCGGGCATGAAGCATAAGGAGCGGCTGGACGTGCTGCTGGTGGAGCGCGGGCTCGCGGAGTCCCGCAGCCGGGCGCAGGCCGTCATCATGGCGGGCGAGGTCTATGTGAACGGACAGAAGGCCGACAAGGCTGGCATGGATGTCCCGCTTGAAGCCGAGGTCGAGGTGCGCGGGAACGTGTGCCCCTATGTGAGCCGCGGCGGGCTGAAGCTCGAAAAGGCGCTGCGCGACTTTGGCGTTGACCCGACGGGCTGTGTGTGCAGCGACTCCGGCGCGTCGACGGGCGGATTTACGGATTGTCTGCTCCAGCAGGGCGCAAGCAAGGTATTTGCCATCGATGTGGGCTATGGGCAGCTGGCGTGGAAGATCCGCTCTGACCCGCGCGTCGTTGTAATGGAGCGGACGAACATCCGCTATGTGACGCCGGAGGATCTCGGCGAAGCGCTCGACCTCTCGGTGGTCGATGTGTCGTTCATCTCGCTGAAGATCGTGCTGCCGGCGATCCAGAAGCTGCTGAAGCCGACGGGACAGGTGCTTTGCCTGATCAAGCCGCAGTTTGAGGCCGGGAAGGAGCACGTCGGGAAAAAGGGCGTTGTCCGAGACCCGGCGGTGCATGAGCAGGTCCTGCGGGACTTTGTGGCGCTTGCCGCGGAGCTGGGCTTCACGCTGAAGAATCTGACCTTTTCGCCGGTCAAGGGGCCGGAGGGCAACATTGAATTTCTGGGACATCTCTGCATGGAGCCGGGCGACGCGCTCGTGCCGGACATTCCGGCACTCGTTGCCGCCGCGCATGAGACGCTGAAAGGATAAGGGCGTATGAAGATCATTTTAGCTCCAAATCCATACCGGGACAAGCAATTCCAGACGGCGCTGCAGGCGAAGAAGATCCTCGAGGAGAGCGGATGCCAGACGTGCATGTGTCTGCCGTTCGACGTCGACCGGGATTTTGAGCTGCCGCGCGGCATCCGCTTCACGGACATCCGCACGGAGATCCGCGACGCGGATATGCTGATCTGCTTCGGCGGAGACGGGACGATCCTGCACACGTCGAAGATCGCGACGCAGCACAATCTGCCGGTGCTCGGCGTGAACATCGGGACGATGGGCTTCATTGCGGAGCTGGAATCCAGCGAGCTGGAGCTGCTTCGGAAAATTCCGGAAAAGAACTATACGATCGAAAACCGGAGCATGCTGGACATCACGGTCTCGAACGGGACGCAGCAGACGTTTCACGAGATCGCGCTGAACGATGCGGTGGTGACCAAGGGAGCGATCGCGCGGGTCATCCAGATCGCGATCTGCTGCGACGGCGTGGAGGCGACGAGCTTTTCCGGCGACGGCGTGATCGTCTGCACGCCGACGGGATCGACGGCGTATTCGATGTCGGCCGGCGGGCCGATCATAGAGCCGTCGGCCAAGAATCTGCTGCTGACGCCGATCTGCGCGCACGCGATGCTGGCCAAGAGCATCGTGCTCGGCCCGCGGCGCGTCGTGACCATCCGGGTGAGCAAGATCGGGCGACACAATGCCTTTCTCTCCGTGGATGGCGGGCGGGCGTACCGCATGAATCCGAACGACGTGATCACGGTGAAAAGCTCTGACCGGGCGACACGGCTGGTCCGGCTGAAGGATATGAGCTTTTTTGAGCTGCTGAACCGGAAATTTATTGACAGACAGAGGTATTGAGATGAAATCAAAGCGTCAGGAACAAATTCTTGTACTGATCCAGAATCATGACATCGAGACGCAGGAGCAGCTCTTGGACGAGCTGAAAAAGAGCGGCTTTCAGGCGACGCAGGCGACCATTTCCCGGGACATCAAGCAGCTGCGCATCATCAAGGAGCTCGGGCCGAACGGGACATATCGCTATGTGTCTGCGCCGAAGCCGGTGGAGCATGCGTTCTCGGCGAAGCTGAACATGATCTTCCGGCAGTGCGTGACGAGCATTGATTTCGCGCAGAACCTCATCGTCATCAAGACGATGCCGGGACTGGCCAACGCGGCCTGCTCGGCCATCGACAAGCTGGAGCTGCCGGAGCTGCTCGGCACGCTTGCGGGCGACGACACGTGTGTGGTCATCATGCGCGACGATGCGTCTGCCGCGACGTTCTGCGCGGAGATCCGCGAACAGATCGAAGTCTGACCGCCAAGGCGGGCAACGGAGGGGTTTGGATGCTGCGAACGCTGCATATTGAAAATGTCGCGGTCATCGAGACGGCGGACGTCGACTTCGGCGGCGGGCTGCACGTGCTGACCGGCGAGACCGGCGCGGGCAAGTCGATCGTGATCGACGCGATCTCGGCGATCCTCGGCGAGCGGACGCCGCGCGAGGTCATCCGGACGGGCGCGGCGAAAGCGTTCGTCAGCGCGGTGTTCGACGGCGTGCCGGAGCTGGCGTGGTTTGCGGAAAACGGCGTGGACTATGACCCGGAGGCGCTGCTGGTGCAGCGTGAGATCTTTCCGGACGGGAAGAACAGCTGCCGCGTGAACGGGCGGCCCGTGACGGTGACGCTGTTGCGGCGGCTCGGCCTGCAGCTGATCAACATCCACGGCCAGCACGATTCGCAGCGGCTGTTCGACGAGGCGAACCATCTGATCTATCTGGACGCGTTCGCGCACGACGAGGCGCTGCTGGAGACATACAGCACGGCGTTTTCGAAGGCACAGGCGCTGCGGCGTGAGATCGACCGGCTCGATATGGACGAGGCGGAGAAGGCGCGGCTGGTGGAGACGCTGGAATACCAGATCGGCGAGATCGAGCGCGCGGAGCTGCGTCCGGGCGAGGATGAGGAATTGGAGGCGCGGCGGAAGCTGCTGCAAAATGCCGAAAAGCTCTCGGACGCGCTGGAGGCCGCGGCGGCGGCGCTCTACGGCGATGAGGACAGCGACGGCGCGGCGGCGCTGCTGGCGCAGGCGGAAAAGGCGCTCTCGCGCGTGAAGGGCGTGTCAGACGATGTGGCGGCGCTGCACCAGAGGGTGGCGGAGCTCGTCTACGCCGCGCAGGACGCGGCAGAGGAAGCGCGGGATGTGCGCGACGAGCTGACGTATTCTGCGGAGGAGCTGGAGCAGCTCGAGGAACGGCTCGACGTGCTGCATAAGCTGAAGCGGAAATATGGCGCGAGCGTGGAGGACGTACTGGCGTTTTTGGAGCAGGCGCGGAGCCAGCTCGACGAGATCGAATTTGCAAGCGACAAGATCGAACGGCTGCGGGCGCAGCTGGCGAAACAGGACGAGGAAGTCCAGCAGGCAGGGCTTGCGCTGCGCGAAGCGCGCAAGCAGGCCGCCGTGGAGCTGGAGCAGCGGATCCAGACGGAGCTTTCACAGCTGGACATGCCGAAGGTGCAGTTCCTGTGTCAATTTGAGGCACAGAAGCCGCAGGAAACGGGGCTGGACCTTGTGCGGTTCTTGATGTCGGCCAACGTGGGGGAGGCGCTCCGGCCGATGGCGAAGGTCGCATCCGGCGGCGAGCTGGCGCGGATCATGCTGGCGATGAAGAATGTGCTGGCGGAGCAGGATGCGATCCCGACGCTGATCTTCGATGAAGTCGACGCGGGCGTCAGCGGACGGGCGGCGCAGAAGGTCGCGGAAAAGCTCTGGGCCGTGGCACAGGCGGGGAAGCAGGTGCTCTGCGTGACGCATCTGCCGCAGATCGCGGCGATGGCCGACCGGCAGTATACCGTGGAAAAGCGCGTGGAGGGCGGACGGACGTATACGCGCGTGCATCTTCTGGACGAGGATGGGCGTGTGCAGGAGCTGGCGCGGCTCGTCGGCGGCGCGGCCATCACGGAGACGACGCTCGCCGGGGCAAGGGAGCTGCTGGCAACGGCTTTGGCGAGAAAAGAACGGGATCTAGGGTGCGGGCAGAGATAGAACGTTCAACAATCCCTCCGGCATTTGCTTTGCAAATGCCATCTCCCTTGTGTAAATGGAGGCTTCCCGCTGCGGCGGGGATCGGGCGGACAGAGTCGTCCGCCCCTACAATGCGTGGTGTAAAATCGTAAAAGCGGGCCGATGAGGGCATCGGCCCCTACATGGTGCGCAGAAAACCGGAAAGCCGGGGGTTGACAAATCGCAAGGTTTCTTTTATAATCCAAGGCAACACTGTACAATTCGGTGACGCAATTGTGCAGTGCTGCCTAAATAAATACGTTACAGCGTTGAAGGGAACGAGTACGCTGCGCATGACCTTTCAGAGAGCCGCCGGATGGTGTGAGGCGGCAAGGGTGTGCAGAGGAAATACCTCCCGGAGCTGCCCCCTGAACTGCGCAGGCATAAGGGGTGAGTCGGGTGCGCCCGTTATCGCGCGGGGCGCAAGTGCGCCCGTGGAGGCCGTCTTTGTGAGAAGGCGGCGAACCAGAGGTGGTACCGCGAAGTTTCGCCCTCTGCTCATTGGAGCGGAGGGCGTTTTTGTCAGAAAGGAGCCTTTTATGCGCCAGAAAACCTGTTCCACCTGCGGCGGAAAGATGCAAAGCCTCGGCAATATGGAGCTGCAGAAGGGGAAATTCAGCATGCTATTCGGCAACCTGAGTCAGATCATGTCCGGTGCGCTGGACGTGGATGTCGAATGCTGCGAGCGCTGCAAAAAGCTCGAATTCTATCTGCTGGGCGATCCGGAAGAGCCGGAGACAAGCGGCATTGAGCAGATCGCCTGCCCCTACTGCGGCGACATGCATGACATGGACGATGCCGTGTGCCCGCATTGCGGGAAACGGTTGATGACTTTGGATTAAATATTTACAAATATTAAGAGGAGAATGACAAATGGGTATTTATGAAGAACTGCAGGCGCGGGGGCTGATCGCGCAGGTGACGGATGAAGAACACATCCGCGACATGGTGAACAACGGCAAGGCTACGTTCTACATTGGCTTTGACTGCACGGCGGACAGCCTGCACGTGGGCCACTTTATGGCGCTCTGCCTGATGAAGCGGCTGCAGATGGCAGGCAACCGGCCGATCGCGCTGATCGGCGGCGGCACGACAATGATCGGCGACCCGTCCGGCCGGACGGACATGCGCAAGATGCTGACGAAAGAGGACATCGACCACAACGCGGCCTGCTTCAAGAAGCAGATGGAGCGGTTCATCGACTTCGGGCCGGGCAAGGCCATGATGCTGAACAACGCGGAATGGCTGATGAACCTCAACTACATCGAGCTGCTGCGCGAAGTCGGCGCGTGCTTCTCGGTGAACAACATGCTGCGCGCCGAGTGCTACAAGCAGCGCATGGAGAAGGGGTTGAGCTTCCTCGAGTTCAACTACATGATCATGCAGTCCTATGACTTCTACTACATGTTCCAGCACTATGGCTGCAACATGCAGTTCGGCGGGAACGACCAGTGGTCGAACATGCTGGGCGGCACGGAGCTGATCCGCCGCAAGCTCGGCAAGGATGCGCAGGCGATGACGATCACGCTGCTGCTGAACTCCGAGGGCAAGAAGATGGGCAAGACGGCGAGCGGCGCGGTCTGGCTCGACCCGAACAAGACCAGCCCGTTCGACTTCTACCAGTACTGGCGCAATATCGGCGACGAGGACGTGCTCAAGTGTATCCGGATGCTGACGTTCCTGCCGCTGGAGCAGATCGACGAGATGGACAAGTGGGAAGGCAGCCAGCTGAACCGCGCGAAGGAGATCCTCGCGTTCGAGCTGACGAAGCTCGTCCACGGTGAGGAAGAGGCCCAGAAGGCCGAGGACGCGGCGAAGGCGCTGTTTGCAGGCGGCTCGGACGACTCCAACATGCCGACGACCGAGATCACGGAAGATCAGATGACGGATGGAAAGATCGCCGTGCTCGACCTGATGCTGGCCTGCGGGCTGATCCCGTCGAAGGGCGAGGGCCGGCGGCTCGTGCAGCAGGGCGGCGTGATGGTGAACGACGAGAAGGTCGCAAACATCGACGTCAGCTTCACCGGCGAACAGCTGAAGGAAGGGCTGAAGATCCGTAAGGGCAAGAAGGTCTTCCATAAGGCGATCTTGAAATAAGAAACATGACCCGGGCGCGAAGGAATTCGCGTCCGGGTGTTTTCTTGTGTATGGAAGGGCGAGCCGGCCCGCCCGACAATCCCTCAGTCAGCTTCGCTGACAGCTCCCTTTACACAAGGGAGCCTTTGGGCCGATGATGGCATCGGCCCCTACAAGGTTCAATGGATAATCGTAGAAGAGCCTATTATGAAATTCCGCTTTTCAGCGGGAAATTTCTATGCTATACTGGTTCTGCGCCTCATAGGATGCTGTGAGGTGATGGGAATGAAGAATCGGTCTGCGCTGGTGCTGGCGGTGTGTTTATTTACATTGGTTTTGGCGATGTGCCTCTATTCCGCGCCGCGGCTGGCGCGCGAGGCCTCGGCATACATCCAGGCTGCGCCGGTCGTGGTGATCGACGCGGGGCACGGCGGCGAGGACGGCGGCGCGAGTTCACCAGACGGAGTGCTCGAGAGCGGACTGAATCTGCAATTTGCGCTGCGGATGCGCGATCTGCTGCAGTTTGCGGGCGTGGAGACCGTGATGCTCCGCGAGACAGACACGGCGCTCTATTCGGATGGATGCAGCGGCATTGCGGAGAAAAAGGTCTCTGACCTCAAAAACCGCGTGCTGCAGACGAATCAGGTGCCGAACGCGGTGCTGCTCAGCGTGCATCAGAACTTTTTTACGGAAGCGAAATACCGCGGCGCGCAGGTCTTTTACGCGAAGACGGACGGGAGCCGCGAGCTGGCCGAGGCGATGCAGGCTGCGCTGCGCGCGGGCGTCGACCAGGACAATCACCGGCAGGCAAAAGCCTCGCAGGGCGTGTATCTGATGGAGCATGTGAACGGGACGGCGGTGCTGGTTGAGTGCGGCTTTTTATCGAATGCGGCGGAGACGGCGCTTTTACAGGACGAAGGATACCAGCAGCGGCTGAGCGCGGCGGTTTGCGGCGCGCTGACCGAATGGCTGGAGGGAAGAGGAACAGAGGATGAAGTCTAAGACGGTATTTGTCTGCCGCGAATGCGGCAACGAGACGCCGCGCTGGCAGGGACAGTGTCCGGCGTGCGGGGCCTGGAACTCGATCGTGGAGTTTGAGGACAAGAAGGCCCCGGCGCGCCAGAATGCCGTGCGCGGCCTGGCGCGGAGCGCGCCGAAGAAGCTGCGCGACGTGACGGTCGGGAATGAGATCCGGTTTTCGACCGGGATGGGCGAGCTCGACCGGGTGCTGGGCGGCGGCGGCGTGGCCGGGTCGCTGGTGTTGGTCGGCGGTGCGCCGGGTATTGGCAAGTCGACGCTGCTGCTGCAGATTTGTTCGTATCTCGGAAAAACGGCACAGGTTCTGTATGTGTCCGGCGAAGAATCGGAGCAGCAGATCAAGCTGCGCGCGGCGCGGCTGCACGTGGATAACGACGAGCTGATGCTGCTGGCGGAGACGGATATTGACGCGATCATCGAGAGCGTCGACGCGGTGAAGCCGGACATTCTGATCGTGGACTCGATCCAGACGCTCTACCACGCGGAAAATACCTCCTCACCGGGCAGTGTGTCACAGGTGAAGGAGTGTACGATGCTGCTGATGCAGCTGGCAAAATCGACGGGCATTACGGTCTTCGTCGTTGGACACGTCAACAAGGAAGGCGCGATCGCGGGGCCGAAGGTGCTGGAGCACATGGTGGACTGCGTGCTCTATTTTGAGGGCGAGCAGACAAGCAACTATCGCATCCTGCGGGCGGTCAAGAACCGCTTTGGCTCGACAAACGAGATCGGCGTGTTCGAGATGGAACAGAACGGACTGGTCGAGGTACCGAATCCGTCGGAGATGCTGCTCTCTGGGCGGCCGCTCCACGCGCCGGGCACGTGCGTGGCGTGCGTGATGGAGGGTTCGCGGCCGGTGATGGCCGAGATCCAGGCGCTCGTCGCGCGGACGAGCTTCAACGTGCCGCGGCGGACGACGGACGGCTTTGACTTCAACCGGGCGAATCTGCTGTTTGCGGTGCTGGAAAAGCGCGGCGGGCTGAACATCGGGATGTGCGACGGGTATATCAACGTCATCGGCGGATTGCAGCTCAATGAGCCGGCGGCAGACTTAGCATTGGTGCTGGCCGTGGCGTCGAGCTACCGCGACAAGCCGATGGACTCCGACGTGACGGCCATCGGCGAGGTCGGGCTGACAGGCGAGGTGCGCTCGGTGCTGGCTTTGCAGCAGCGGCTGGCCGAGGCGGCGCGCATCGGGTTCAAAAAATGCCTGATCCCGCGGCATGGGACAGGCAATGTACAGATCCCAGACGGGCTCGAGGTCGTGCGGGTGCGGAATATCCGGGAGGCGATCGAGTTTGCCCTGCCGGTCTGAAAAAGGGGAGAGGGATATGGAAGCGAGAGCATTGTTGGACGCGCTGCATGTGGCGGAGCGGCTGAAGGACGAGACGCGGCACTGCTATACGTCCGGCGGGCGGCATGAATCGGTCGCGGAGCACAGCTGGCGGATTGCGCTGATGGCGTTCTGGATGAAGGATGAATTTCCCCATGTGGACATTGACAAGGTGATTCGGATGTGCCTGATCCACGATCTCGGCGAGTGCTTCATCGGAGACATCCCGACGTTTGCCAAGACGGATGCGGACGAAGCGCGCGAGGAAGCGGAGCTGATGGCGTGGGTGCGGAGCCTGCCGGAGCCTGTTTCCGGGGAAATGTCCGCGCTCTACCGCGAGATGATCGCGCTGGAGACACCGGAGGCGAAACTTTACAAGGCGATGGACAAGCTGGAGGCCATCGTGCAGCACAACGAATCGGACATTGCGACGTGGGAGCCGCACGAGTATCAGCTCAACATGACCTATGCGGACGACGCAGTCGCGTGGTCACCGGTATTGCGCGAACTGCGCGAAGCGATCCGGGAAGATACGAAAGAGAAGGTCGCTGCGGCGGAACAGCAGTCGTAAGGCTGCTGCTCCGCCGATTGACAGGATCGCGTGATTCTGATATAATGACAAAAATTGCTGTTTGGAGGTGACAGACCGCGTATGGACGCAGACAGTAGCGACGAAAACCACTTGACTTGTCATATCGATGTACGGGCATATCTGCGCTGCTAGAGTCGTATCTAGTTGAGCGGACGTGCTTTTTGCGCATTTTAGAGGTTCTAAATTTGACAAATCAAGGAGTATCAACTTTGGCTACCAGTACATACATCATGATCATGGCTGTCTGCCTGGTCTTATCGGCCTATTTTTCCGCGACGGAGACCGCGTTTTCCTCAGTTAACACCACAAAGCTGAAGGCACTGGCCGAGAAGGGGAACAAGAAGGCCGCGCTGGCCTGCCGGCTGGAGGAACAGTACGGCAAGCTCATCTCAACTGTGCTCATCGGCAACAACATCGTGAACATCGCGATGGCGTCGCTCGGGACGGTGATCTTCGTGCGGCAGTACGGCGATTCGGGTGCGACGATCTCCACGGTCGTGGTGACGGTGGTGGTATTGATCTTCGGAGAAATTTCGCCGAAGAGCATCGCAAAGGACTGTGCGGAGCAGTTCGCAATGTTTTCCGCGCCGTTCATCCAGTTTTTGATCTGGGTATTCACACCACTGAATTTCCTGTTCTCGCTTTGGAAAAAGCTGCTGGCGAAGCTGTTCCGCCTGAATCCGGACAGCCGGATGTCGCAGGAGGAGCTGCTGATGCTGGTCGACGAGGTTCAGCAGGACGGAAGCATCGACAAGAACGAGGGAGAACTGCTGAAAAATGCGATCGAGTTTTCGGAGCAGGAGGCGCAGGACATTCTCGTCCATCGGGTCGATCTGGCGGCGCTCCCGGTCGGGTCCTCGCCGGAGGAGATCGCGGCGATGTTCTCCGAGACGAAGCATTCGCGGCTGCTGGTCTATGAGGGCAGCATCGACAATATTCTCGGGACGGTTCATCAGAAGGATTTCTACGTCGGCTGCGGCATTACGGACAAGCCGCTGCGCGAGATCTTGTCGCCGGTCATCTTCGTGCTCGAAAATGAGCCGATCAGCCAACTGCTGAAGAAATTGCAGAAGGGGAAGACACACATCGCGGTCGTGGTCGACGAATATGGCGGCACGTGCGGCATCGTGACGATGGAGGACATTCTGGAGGAGCTGGTCGGTGAGATCTGGGATGAACACGACGAGATCGAAGTGCTGCTGCACAAGACCGGCGAGGACACCTATCTGGTCGACGCGGGGATGGATCTCGAGGAGTTCTGCGAGCATTTCCACGTCAAGACAGATTCGGAGATGGTCTCAGTCAGCGGATGGGTGATGGAACAATTTGGCCGTGTACCGGAGGCTGGCGAGGAGTTCGAATGGAATGGCCTGCACGTGCGTGTGAAACGCGTCGAGGCGCACCGCATCGAGCAGATCGAGGTGCGCTGTGATGCGGCTGTGAAACATGGATAAAATAAACCAGACCTCTGAAAAGAGGTCTGGTGCTTTTATCAGCGTGTGTTTGCAGTTTGACAATCCCTCCGTCAAAAATCTTCGATTTTTGACACCTCCCTTTACACAAGGGAGGCTTTCCGCTGCGGCGGGGACGGGCGGACAGAGTCGTCCGCCCCTACAAAGACTCCTGGAAAATCCACGAGATCGCCACGCCAGGGTGCGCTGTAAAGAACGCCGCCGTATGGGAGGCATACGGCGGCGTGTTTGCGTCTTATTCACTTTCGAGCGTGACGTGCTCGCCGTCCGCCTTCGCATGCAGGGCACGCAGCGGATTCTGATAGGCGTCGATCAGTTTTTCGGCGATCGGGTCTTCAAGGTCCTTCTGGATCGTGCGGCGCAGATTGCGCGCGCCATACTGTACGGAGTAGGATTTCTTGACCAGATAGTCCACAAGGCTCCCATCCCAGTCGAACGTCAGGCCGCGCGAAGCCATACTGTCCCGCAGCTCGCCGAGCATAATGGCCGCGATGGCGCGGAAATTCTCCTCGGTCAGCTTGTTGAAGCAGACGACCTCGTCCACGCGGTTGATGAACTCCGGCCGCAGGAACTCACCGAGGGCCTTGAGCGCCTTCTCCTTGCTCTGCTCCGAGACGGTCTTGCCGAAGCCGACGCTGCCATCCTTCCGGTCAGAACCGGCATTGGACGTCATAATGATGATGGTATTCTCGAAATTGACCACGCGCCCCTGTGCGTCGGTGATGCGCCCGTCATCGAGGATTTGCAGCAGGATGTTCAGCACATCGGGGTGCGCCTTTTCCAGCTCGTCAAACAGGATCACGGAATACGGGCGGCGGCGGATCTTTTCGGTCAGCTGCCCGGCCTCGTCATAGCCGACATAGCCGGGAGGCGAGCCGATGATCTTCGACACGCTGTGCTTCTCCATGTATTCCGACATGTCGAGGCGGATCAGCGATTCGACCGATTCAAAGAGCTCATTGGCCAGCACCTTGACGAGCTCCGTCTTGCCCACGCCGGTCGAGCCGACGAAGATGAACGACACGGGCCGCTTCTTCGGGCTGATGCCGACGCGGTTGCGCCGGATGGCCGCAGTCACGGCAGCGACGGCCTCGTCCTGCCCGACGATGTGCTGTTTCAGGCGAGTATCGAGCTGCAAAAGCTGCTCATATTCCTGCGCGCGGATCTTGCTGGCCGGGATCTTCGTCCAGAGCTCGATGATGCGCGCCAGGTTCTCCATCGTCAGCACGGGCTTCGGCTCCTCCTCGAGCAGCGCGATCTCCTGCCCCAGCTGCAGATTGCAGCTGCGCAGCTCTGCCATACGGGCATAGTCGCTCTCGGTCGGCTCCGCGTTTTCAGACAGCATCTTCAGCTCGAGATCGAGGTCATCGCGCTCCTTGCGCAGCGCCTCGAGCTTGCCGATGTTCTTGTTTTTGAGGTTCACGTCGGAGCACGCCTCGTCCAGCAGGTCGATGGCCTTATCCGGCAGGAAGCGGTCTGTGATATAGCGCTCGGACAGAATGACGGTCTGCCGCGCGATCTCCGGCGGGATCTCCACGCCGTGATACGCCTCATAATAGTGCGCGATGCCGCGCATGATGGCGACAGCCTCCTCGATCGTCGGCTCGTTGACCGTCACGGGCTGGAACCGGCGCTCGAGCGCGGAGTCCTTTTCGATGTGCTTGCGGTATTCGTTGAACGTCGTCGCACCGATAACCTGGATCTCGCCGCGCGAGAGCGCGGGCTTCAGGATATTCGCCGCGTTCATCGAACCCTCGGCGTCGCCCGCGCCGACGAGGTTATGCACCTCGTCGATGACGAGGATGATGTTGCCGAGCTTTTTGACCTCTTCGATCAATCCCTTCATGCGGCTCTCAAACTGGCCGCGGAACTGCGTCCCGGCGACGAGCGCCGTCAGATCCATCAGATAGACCTCTTTGCTTTGCAGCTTGTAGGGAACGTCCTTGTCGACGATGCGCTGCGCGAGGCCCTCGGCGATGGCCGTCTTGCCGACGCCCGGCTCGCCGATCAGGCAGGGGTTGTTCTTCTGGCGGCGGTTTAAGATCTGGATGACGCGCTCGGTCTCCACGTCGCGGCCGACGATGCGGTCGAGCCTGCCGTCGCGTGCCTTCTGCGTCAGGTTCTGGCAGTAGAGATCGAGGAATTTATGCTTTTTGTTCTTCTGGCCGTTCGGCTTGTCTCCGCGCGGCTTCTGCTCCGGGCGCTCGTCGCGCGCGGGCAGATTTTCCGCATTCTCGTTGTTCGCGGCATTGCCGAAGAGCTTGTTGAGGAACGGGAACGTCGCCGTCTGGCTGTCCTGCTCGTCGTCCTCGCCATCCTCATCCTTCTCGCCGGGATTCAACAATCCCTCGAGACCGTTCATCATGTCGCCCATCTCGCCGTTCAGGTTTTCCAGATCGTCGTCCGAAAGGCCCATGCGGCTGATCATATCATCCACCGGCTTGATGCCGAGCTCCTTTGCGCATTTGAGGCAGAGGCCCTCGTTGGTGGTCTGTCCGTTCTCCATCTTGGTGATGAAGATCACGGCTAAGTTTTTCTTGCATCTGGAGCAAAGAGTAGGTTTCATAGAGGTATCTCCTTATCACTTCTGCACCTGAGTATATGCTGTGTACGCCCGAACTGCAACCGGCAATTTGTTCCGGTCACGGGACGTAGCGCTCCGCCCGGCCGCTGCCGAGCAGCAGCGCCGTGCCGTCCGCGCGGAGGACGACGTTCGTCGCTCCGGCATCGTTGTCGGTGTGCGCGTAGAGGTGCATGGTGTTGTCATAGATCCGAAGCTGTCCGGCGGTCAGCACCGCCACATATTTTCCCGCCGCGGAAAAATCGAGGATCTGCTCGTCAAAATCCAGCGAGCCGATCGCCTCGCCCGCCGCGTCCACCGTCGTCACCTGATAACGGTTGCCTGCTTGATACATATTCAGCACCAGCGTCAGAAATCCGCTGCCGCCGAAATCAAAATCCTTCAGATAAAAATCGGAATAATCATAGCTGCCGAGCTGTTCGCCCGCCGCCGAATACCAGCGTGCATGCTGCTCGCCCACGGCGAGGATCGTCTTCTCGTCCGCAAACGTCAGGTCGTAGATCAGCTCATTGCCGAATGAGACGGTCCCCACGGCGTCCTCCGCATCGGTACGGAAGATCTCGATGCTCGTCTCGAAGCTTCCGCCCGACTGTCCGAGCGCCGCCGCGGCCACATAGGCCGCTCCTTTATTCACCGCACAGAGCGGCAGATACTGGCTGGCGGAGAGGCGCCGGTAGATCAGGGCCTGATTTCCGTTGTAGACGTAAAGTACGCTCTTATAGCCGCTCTCGCTCGTCGAATAGCAGACGCTCCCGTCCTCGGCAAGGTCCGCATCCAGCACCGGCTTGTCCGCCGTCACATCGAGGACGCTCCCCTTTCCGGCGCGGATGACGTGCAGCGCGTAGCCGCCCACGTCATAGGCCATCACATACTTTCCGGCCTTGGCAATGGCCGGCGTCGCCAGCTTTTCCTGTACCATCGTGAACTCGCTGCCATCCGCCTCATAGGTCGAAATGCCGGTCGCCCCGGCGACGGCGAGGCCGCCGTCAAAGTCGGCATACTGGTTCGTGTTGCCCGCGTCGAAGAGGAACTGTCCGTCCGTCCCGCCGCCCAACACGTTCAGATAGCGGACGAAGCGCCGCGCCGCGTCGAGATTCAGGCTGTCGCGGAACACATAAGCCGCCACGCCCAAACACACCACGAGCACCAGCACGGCGAACAGAATGATCCGCCGGACGGGCCATTTTTTCTGTTTTTCATTCAAATTGGTCACATTATCCGACATGGAACGAAACCTCTCCATCGTCATACCAGAGCTGTGTCATGTAAAGTCCGCCGGGCGGGACCGTCGGCCCTGCAGCCTTGCGGTCGCCGCGTTCCAGAATTTCCGCCACCGATTCCGCCGGGAACTTCCCTTCCGCCGCGTAAACGACCGTCCCGGCCATCGCCCGCGCCATATTGTAGAGGAAGCCGTTGGCACAGACGCGCAGCGAAATGATGTCGCCCTCGCGCGCGACCTCATAATAATAGACCGTGCGCACCGTGGACTTGACCTCCGTGCCGACCGAGCGGACGGCAGCGAAGTCGTGCGTTCCGACGAACTGGCTGCCCGCCAGCTGCATGACCTTTTCATCCAGATGCTTCGGGTAGAACCACGCGCGGTTAACATAAAACGGATCTTTGATCGCCGAATTATAGATCAGGTAGGTATATTCTTTTTTCACGCACGAACCGATGGCGTTGAATCCCTCCGGCACCTCGCGCGCTTCCGTCACCACGATGTCAAGCGGCAGATGTGTGTTGAGTGCATAGGGCAGCCGGTCGACCGGGATGCGCGATGTCGTGTGAAAGTTGGCGATATAGACGCGCGCATGGACGCCCGCGTCCGTCCGGCCGCAGCCAGTCACATGTACCGGATGGCCCACCACCATCGCCACAGCCTTTTCCACCGTCTCACCGACCGTCACCTGCGTCTTCTGCACCTGCCAGCCGTGATACGCCGTGCCGAGATATTTTAATGTAATTGCGACATTCCGCATTTTTCAAACATCCTTACAGTCCAAACTGCCGCAAAACGATCATCGCGGCCAAAAACACAGCACCGACAGAAAATGCAATATAGTCCCGTTTTTCGTACTTCAGCTGGTGCAGCCGCGTGCGGCCCTCTCCGCCGTGGTAGCAGCGGCACTCCATCGCCGTTGCCAGCTCGTCGGCCCGGCGGAACGCGCTGATGAACAGCGGCACGAGGATCGGCACGAGCGCCTTCGCCCGGGCGATCAGATTGCCGGACTCAAAATCCGCGCCGCGCGCCTTCTGCGCCGACATGATCTTATCCGTCTCCTCGATCAGCGTCGGGATGAAGCGCAGCGCGATGCACATCATCATCGCCAGCTCATGCACCGGCAGCTTGATCTTCTTGAGCGGACTGAGCAGACTTTCCAGCCCGTCTGTCAGTGAGATCGGCGAGGTCGTATAGGTTAACATAAAAGTTCCAGCCACGAGCAGCATGATCCGCAGCGCCATAAACACCGCGTTGAAGATGCCCTCTTTCGTGATCTTGAAGATCCAGAACTTCACGATCGGCTCGCCGCTGGAATAAAAGAGGTTCAGAACCGCCGTCAGAATGATGATCAGCAGCAGCGGCTTGAGGCTCTTGAAGATGACGGACAGGTGGATCTTCGAGATCCAGATGACCGCACCCAGAAACGCCGCCACCAGCAGATATGACACGAACCACTTCGCAAGGAACAGCACCACGATATAGAGGATCACGAAGACCAGCTTCGTCCGCGGATCGAGCTTGTGGATGGGGGTCTGTCCTGGGAAATACTGCCCCAGCGTCACGTCCTTCAGCATACGCCGCGCCCCCCTTTCAGCAGCGGCCGCAGCGCCTGCCGCGCCTGCTCCACCGAAAATACCGACGTATCCACCGGCACGCCTCGCCGCTTCAACGCAAGGAACAGCTGCGTCATCTTTGGAATGGCGAGGCCCATCTCCACCAGCTCCTCTGCATGGGAGAAGACCTCCGCCGGCGTCCCGTTCATGACGTTCTGCCCGTGGTTCATGACAAGCAGCCGGTCGACGTTCGACGCGATCTCCTCCATCGAATGGCTCACCATCACGACGGCGGCATGCTGCACAGCCTGATAGTCGCGGATATTCTGCAAAATGCTCTCGCGGCCGCGCGGGTCGAGTCCCGCCGTCGGCTCGTCCAGAATCAGCACGTCCGGCTCCATCGCGATCACGCCCGCGATGGCCGCGCGGCGCTTCTGCCCGCCGGACAGGTCAAACGGCGATTTTTGCAGCTCTGCGTCCGTAATGCCGACGAACTGCGCCGCCCGTTCGACGCGCGCGCGGATCTCTTCCTCGGACAGGCCCATATTCTTCGGGCCGAATGAAATGTCCTGATAAACGGTCTCTTCAAAGAGCTGATGCTCCGGATACTGGAACACGAGGCCGACCTTGAAGCGGATCTCGCGCGTGAACTTCACGTCCTTCCATATATCCTCGCCGTCGAAGAGCACGCGGCCCGACGTCGGCTTCAGAAGCCCGTTGAAATGTTGGATCAGGGTCGATTTACCCGACCCGGTATGTCCGATCAGTCCCACGAATTCGCCGCGCTGGATGGAAAGACTCACATCCCGGAGCGCCGCGCGCTCAAACGGGGTGTCCGCGCTGTAGACGTGGGACAGATCCTGTATCTCTAGTATAGGGGTCAAAGTGGTTTCCTCCAAATGTCAGGGTCAGGCCTTTATCCGATCATAAAGTGCCTGCGCACATTGGTCGATGGAGAGCGCATCCAGCGGCAGATCAAATCCGTCCGCGCGGAGCGCATAGAGCAGCTCGGTCGTCTCCGGGACGCTGAGTCCCACGCTCCGCAGCAGCTCGACCTGGGAAAAGACCTCCTCTGGCGTCCCGTCGGCGACGATCTTCCCGTCATTCATCGCGACGACGCGCCCGGCATGGGTCGCCTCGTCCATGTGATGCGTGATGAGCACAACGGTCATGCCCTCCTCACGGTTGAGCCGCTCGACGGTCTCGATGACCTCGCGGCGGCCCTGCGGATCGAGCATCGCGGTCGGCTCGTCGAGGACGATGCACTTCGGCTTCATCGCGAGCACACCCGCGATGGCCACGCGCTGCTTCTGTCCGCCGGACAGCAGCTGCGGCGCATGCGCGCGGTATTCATACATGCCCACGGTCTTCAGCGCCGCGTCCACGCGCCGCCGGATCTCCTCGCTCGGCACGCCGAGATTCTCCGGCGCAAAGGCGACATCCTCCTCAACGACATTCGACACGATCTGGTTGTCCGGGTTCTGGAACACCATGCCCACCGCCTGGCGAATGGCAAGCAGCAGCGCTTCGTCCTTCGTGTCCATACCGTAGACCGTGACTCTGCCGCCCGCGGGCAGCAGAATCGCGTTGAAATGCTTGGCGAGCGTCGATTTGCCGCAGCCGTTGTGGCCGAGCACGGCGACAAAGCTGCCCGCCTCAATGGCCAGATCCAGCCCGTCGAACACAACATGCTCGCGGTCTTCTTCCGCATCCTGATAACTGTAATGCAGGTCACAGACCTGAATGGCTTCGTTCATTGTCACTTTCCTGTCCACCGGCCGGTGCTGCCGCAGGGCAGAACGAGGCCGGAATCCTTGACCGGCAGGCCCAGTTCTCCACATTCGCTGTGGCCGCCGAATCGTTTTGTAAAAATGGAATCCATGATGTAGCCCACAACCGACGGAGCCAGGCCCGTGGTGTAGGAGTTGATGATGACGAACAGCGGCTTGTCCGAAAGCACCTGGCTGACCAGCTGGACGAACGGCCAGAGGTTTTCCTCCAGCTTCCAGATCTCACCCGACGGCCCGCGGCCATAGCTTGGCGGGTCCATGATGATCGCGTCATAGCGCCGCCCGCGGCGGATCTCCCGCTCGACGAATTTCGCGCAGTCGTCCACAATCCAGCGGATGGGCCGGTCCTCCAGTCCGGAGGACTTGGCATTCTCCTTGGCCCACGCGACCATGCCCTTCGCCGCGTCGACATGACAGACGCTCGCACCCGCCGCCGCACAGGCCAGCGTCGCGCCGCCCGTGTAGGCAAAGAGGTTCAGCGCATTGATGGGCCGCCCGGCCCCGCGGATGGTCTCCATGATGAAGTCCCAGTTTGCCGCCTGCTCCGGGAAGACGCCCGTGTGCTTGAAGTTCATCGGCTTGACGTTGAACGTCAGTTCCCGGTATTTGACCTGCCAGTGCTCCGGCAGGCGCAGATTCGCCCACTTGCCGCCGCCGGTCGACGACCGGGCATAGCGCGCGTCATACTTCCGCCAGAGCGGATCGTCCTTCGGCGTGTTCCAGATCACCTGCGGATCCGGGCGCACGAGGACATATTTGCCCCAGCGTTCGAGCTTTTCGCCGCCGGAGGTATCAAGGACCTCATAGTCCTTCCAAGCATCAGCCAACCACATTGTGTTCTCCTAATCGATCAGGGATTCAGGCCCGTGTCGGTGTTCCATCCGTCCGGCCCGGTCGTATCTTCGTCGTCCGGATCAGATTCCGCATCCTCATCCGGCTCCGGTTCTTCTTTTTTTGGCAGGTCGTCCGCATCGTGGATATAGCATGGGACGTTGATCGCGTCCACATCCGGCGCGACCGCCGCGTAATACCCTGCCGGGCGGCTGTCGCTCGGCACGACGTAGGACTGGTCGAGCACCACGATGCCCGCCGTCGGGAATGCGCGGGAGATGTTCAGCAGACCAACGTTGTGCGTCGTATTGCCGTCCACCAGCGCGCAGTATTCATTCGCCGCGTGGCCCGAGGCATCGCAGATCTCGACCTCGGTATGGACGTCGCAGTTCTCCGTCGGCACGTCGTAGAGGCTGAGCTGGACCTTCACCGCGCGGCTCCCGCGCGGGTCCTCCTTGCAGGCGTCCGTGACCAGCTTGCCGCTGTCGCGGCAGACCGTACACTCGACGACGTTCGTCGGCTTTGCAAATTCCTTGTTGGCAAGCCCTTCGTGCAGCGTACTCATCACCTTCTGCCAGAGCACCACAGCAGGATTTGTCTCCGAATTGGTCAGCACGACCTCCTCCGGATCGTCATATCCGCACCACACGACGCCGGTATAATACGGCGTATAGCCTGCAAACCAGCGGTCAAAGTCGCTCGTGGTCGTGCCGGTCTTACCGGCGACGGTCATGTTCTCGAGCTTCGCGCCGTAGCCCGTGCCGTAGTTCACGGTGTTCTCCAGCATATCCGTGATATACCACGCCGTCATATCCTTCATCGCGGGATAGGAGTTCTGCGTGTTGTCCAGAATGATGTTCTTGCCGCTCGCGTCCGTCACCTTCGTATACGTCCGCGCCGTGCGATAGACGCCTTCGTCAGCAAACGAGGCATAGGCCGCGGCCATCGCCCGCACGGTCACGCCGTTGGTCAGACCGCCAAGCGCCATCGGCGCGAGGTTCACATCGGAGCGCACCTCGCCGCTGCTCGTCACATAGTCGGACACCAGCGTGGAAAGGCCCATCTTCTCTTTTGCAAACTGATAGCAGTATTCCGGCGTCATCTCCGCCACCAGCTTGACCGGCACGGTGTTCAGCGATTCCATCATCGCCTCGTTGATCGAGACGAGGCCGCGGAACGTCGAGTCCGAGTTCTTCGGCCAGAAGGAATTGTCGGTGAAGGAATACGGCGTGTCATCATAGACCGTCGCGGGCGTGATGAGCCCGAGCTCGATGGCCGGCGCATAGACCGACACGGGCTTGATCGTCGAGCCCGGCGAGAGCAGGCTCTGCGCCGCACGGTTCAGCGTCAGGCTGCCGCTCTTTTTGCCGACGCCGCCCGCCATCGCGACAATGTCGCCCGTCTCATTATCAATGATGACGATGCCGGACTGCAGCTGCTGCGAGCTGGCCGTCTCCGGGATCTGGCTCAGATCCTCATACACCGCGTCCACCGCCGCCTGCGCGTCGGGGTTATACGTGCTGTAGATCTGATAGCCGCCGGTCATGACCATCTTATAGACGATATCATAATCATAACCGGTTTTGTCGCAGAGGTCGTTGACCACGTCGCGGATGACCTGATCCTCGAAATAGGAATAGTATTCCTCGTCGGCATCGCTGTCGTCCGTGCTTTTGCGCACGAAGACCAGCTCCTCCGCCTTCGCCTCGTCATACTGATTCTGTGTGATATACCCCTGGCTCAGCATCTCGCCGAGGATGATCTCCTGGCGCTCCTTGTTCTTCTCCGGGTTGAGATAGGGGTCGTAGATCGAGGGGTTGTTCGTGATGCCGATCAGCGACGCGCACTGCGCGAGATCCAGCTCCTCCACGTTCTTCCCGAAGTACACCTGCGCCGCCGACTGCACGCCCTCGCAGTTCTGTCCGAGCGCGATGACGTTCAGATACCATTCCATGATCTCTTCCTTGGTGTATTCCTTCTCGAGCTTCAGCGCGGAATAAATTTCCGCCAGCTTCCGGCGGACCGTCACCTCGCGGTTGCCCGTCACGTTTTTCACCAGCTGCTGCGTGATGGTCGAGCCGCCGGCGCTGCCGCTGCCGAGGAACATCTTCACGCAGGCCCGCATCGTCGTCACCCAGTCGACGCCCTGATGCTCCATAAAACGCTTGTCCTCAATGGCGATACAGGCGTGGACAAGATTTTTCGGGATGTCCTCATATTTGACCCACGTCCGGTTCGCGCCGCCGTAGAGCTTCTGCAGCACGACATCCTGCCCCGTCTTCGGGTCCTCATAATAGATGACCGACGTCTGGTCGAGTGCGAAGCCCTCGAGCGAAAAATCATTCTGCGCCGCGAGGTCGTTTTTGACATACAGCGCAAACAGACATGCGAACACCAGCACCGTCAGCACGCCGACGAGCACGATCGTCCCGATCACGCGTCCAAAGACGCGCCATCCGTTCCGTTTGGGTTTATCAGCACCGCGCTGGGCGGATCTGTTCTCATTTGCCATACCGTTCCTCCATAGACTATTACGGCCAAGGTCTCTGATTCGATTATACATTATATCACACGTGTCAATGAGTTTGGAAACATTTTGTGAATATCATGCCCCTCTTTTCGGCACACTAGCAAAAAGGAGCTGATCTCATTGAAAAAGCATTGGACCTTCGCGCCGTTGCTCGCGCTCTTGCTGCTCTCCCCGGCGTTCTGGATGCAGACGCGCGGCAATACCATTCAATATTATGACCGTTCCTCCGGCCTCTGGCACGAGACCGGTGCCTCCGCAGATGGCCTCTCCGCGTCCGACCGGGCCCTGCTCGCCTGCGGCCTTCCGCTCGAAGACGCCGCCGCGCTCGCCCATGCATTGGAAGATTTTTGTTCCTGATTCGCCTTCCGTGCAATTTCCTCTTGATTTTGCATCCGCCAGAGAGTAAAATAGGATCATAAACAAACGGAGGAAATCACATGAGTCAGGAATTCGGAGACGACTTCATCTCCATCACCGATGAGGACGGGAAAGAATACGAGCTGGAAGTGCTCGCAGAGCTCGAATACGAGGGCAGCCGCTATCTTGCGCTCGTCCCCGCCGGCACCGACGAGGCCGAAGAGCTCGAGGTCAGCATTCTGAAATCGGTCGAAGAAAACGGCGAGGACATCCTCGTCACCATCGACGACGATGAAGAGCTCGAAAACGTCTATCAAGCGCTGATGGACCTCATCTACGAGGACGAGGAAGAAGAATCGTAACACAAATTTGTCAACAAGTCTCCCTGCGGGGTGCGTGACGGGTCCACTTAAACCCACATTATAACTCAGGGACGCTGTACTTCATCTGCCGATTGCAGGCCTCCCGCCCAAAGCAACGACTTTGCGTGGACGTTGGAAGCAGTGAATCAGATGAGAGGCGACCCACCTGCCGTTTCGTGCAGGTTATAATTGGGTCCGCACGGCTTTCGCGGGGAGATTTTTTGCTTTTTGCGCCATTCCGCCGCATAAAAGTCCCTAATATTTCTTATTTTTCCCTTCAGAAAAAATTACCCTTGCAACATGCGTACTTTTTTTGTATAATACGGTTTGTATCGCCAAACGGCGAAAATCCGGAACTATGAGA
>CAJMLC010000002.1 GCA_905214155.1 uncultured bacterium
CATGGTGACGTTATCCTTGGTGATGACGGGCTGCGGCGGATAGTCGAGCACCTGTTCCTTCAGGCTGACCTTCTTGGCCACACGCTCCACGAACGGGGCCTTGAAGTGCATACCGACGGTCCAGACCGCAGAGAACGCGCCGAGCCGCTCGATGACATACGCGCGGGACTGCTGCACGACATAGATGTTGCGGACGATGACGATGAGCACCAACACGGCGACCACCAGTACGGGAATCCATTCCATAATTGTTCCTCCTTCTTTTCAAAAACGGGTGTATGTTTTGGCCAAATGGCCGGGTTTACAGGGTTTCCACAGGGACTTCCACGGGCCGGACGAAGAGCTTCGCGCCTTCGATGCGCGTGATCGTGACGACGGCGTCCGCCGGGATGTTCGCGCCGGTCTCGCTCCGCGCCGTCCAGAGCACGCCGTCGACGCGGACGGCGCCGGTGGCGCGCAGGTCGTCGATCGGCTCGGTGACGAGGGCCTCGCGGCCGATGAGCCGGTCTGCGTTGGTGCGCGTATGTTTTGGCGTGAGCTTCTTGCGCAGGATGGGCCGGAAGATCGCGAGCAGCAGCGCCGACACCACGACAAACAGCCCGAACTGCCACACGAAGCCCAATCCGCACATCGCCGCGATCATACCCGCGAGCGCGCCGCCCATGAACCAGATGCTGACGAGCTGGATCGTCGCGGCCTCGATGCCGATGAAGGCCACGATCGCAATGATCCAGCCGATGATAAAGGGAGTCATTTTTCTGCACCTCCTTATAAATTTTAGTATCTTATATTTCTCCCGGCCTGTCAACTGTAACTTTTTTGTAAACCGGCCAGAAAAGTTTTGCTATTTCTTAGGGTTTTCTTTATAATAGAAAGTAATATGCCGCGCTGGCGGCGAAGAAAGCGAAGTTTGGAAGATGAAAGATTTGGAATTCTGCGTACCGTGTCTGTTTGGCCTGGAGGGCCTCGTGGGCGACGAGCTGAAGCGGCTCGGCTGCGAGGGCGTCCGCGTCGAGGACCGGCGCGTATTTTTTACGGGAGACTTTGCCGATCTGGCAAGGGTCAACCTCTGCTGCCGCATGGGCGAGCGCGTGATGATCCGCCTCGGCCATTTCCGCGCAATGAGCTTTGAGGATCTGTTTCAGGGCGTCAAGGCCCTGCCGCTCGAGCGCTTCATCCCGAAGGACGGGGCGTTCCCCGTCAAGGGCTACAGCCTGAACAGCCAGCTGCACTCCGTGCCGGATTGTCAGGCCATCGTGAAAAAGGCGGCGGTCACACGCCTCGGCGAGAAATACGGCCTCGGCTGGATGCCGGAGACGGGCGCGGCCTATCAGATCCGGTTTTCGATCATGAAGGACGAGTGTGAGGTCTTTCTCGACACGTCGGGTGTCAGCCTGCACAAGCGCGGCTATCGCCAGATCGCGAATCTCGCGCCGCTGCATGAGACGATGGCGGCGGCAATGGTGAATCTCGCGCGCTATCGCGGACGGGATTTCTTCTGGGATCCGTTCTGCGGCTCCGGCACGATCTGCATCGAGGCAGCGCTCATCGCGCTGAACCGCGCGCCCGGCCTGCACCGGAGCTTTGCCGCTGAAAAGTGGAGCTGCGCCCCGGCGGAGGTCTGGCGTCAGGCCAGAACGGAAGCGATGGATCGCGAGTTCCGCGGGGACTATCACATTCTCGGCTCGGACATCGACCCGGCCTCGCTCGACATCGCACGCGAGAATGCGCGCAAGGCGGGCGTTGCGAAGCTCATCGAGTTCCGCGAGGCTGATGCGACGAAGATGAGCCTGCCGACGGACAAGGGCCTCATCGTCTGCAACCCGCCATACGGCGAACGCATGCTCGAGCAGCGCAGCGCGCAGCGGCTCTATCAGGCGTTCGGCCGGCACATCAAATATGCCGACGGCTGGAAAAAATACATCATTTCCTCCGAGCCGGAGTTTGAGCATTACTTCGGCAAGCAGGCCACGAAGAAGCGGAAGCTCTATAACGGCCGTCTGCAGTGTAATGTTTATATGTATTTCTAATATCCGTGTTTCCCTTTCCGGGGCAGGCATTGCCTGCACGAAGGCTCCCTTGTGTAAAGGGAGCTGTCAGCGAAGCTGACTGAGGGATTGTCTGGAAAAAACGTCACTGACAGCCCCTCCGTCATTTGCTTTGCAAATGCCACCGTCTCGCTGCGGCTCAGTCATGGCGCGGGTCTGACAGCCCACCGGGCTGTCATTCAACACCGCGCCGCCGCTTCGCTGCCTTACACAGGGGAGGCTTTGCCCGCTGCGGCGGACTTTCGGCGCGAACATCGATGAATTGTTGCTGTTATGGATTCAGACGAGAGAAAAAGGAGAAGGTTCCCTGGATGAAACATATTTTTATCATCAACCCCGCTGCGGGGAAATACGACCGCACAGAGGAATTTTCCGGCAAGATCGCCGCGGCCTGCGCCTCGCGCGGGCTGGATTATGCGATCCACGTGTCGGAAAAGCCCGGCGACTGCCGGGACGCGGCGCGCCGCGCCGCCGAGGCCGGTGAGGAGGTCCGCCTCTATGCGTGCGGCGGCGACGGGACGCTGAACGAGGTCGTCAACGGTGCAGCCGGCTTTGCCAACGCCGCTGTGACGCACTTTCCCGGCGGCTCCGGCAACGACGCGATCAAGATCTTCTCCGAACCCGCCGCGTTCACCGACCTTGACCGGCTGCTCGACGCGGAGGAGGCCCGTCTCGATCTCATCCGCTGCAACGGCATGTACGCGCTGAACATTCTCTCCATCGGCCTCGACGCCCGCATCGGCACGGACATCGCCCGCTACAAGCGGCTTCCGTTCGTGACCGGCAAAGGCGCCTACGTGCTCTCCACGATCAACAACCTCTTCCGCGGCATCAGCCAGCACTACCGCGTCACGCTCGACGGCGGCGAGACCGTCGAGGGCCGCCAGACCATGATCTGCATCTGCAACGGCCGCTGGTACGGCGGCAGCTTCAATCCCGTGCCGGAGGCGGAGCCGGACGACGGTCTGCTCGACGTGCTGATCGTGGAGAAGGTCAACCTGCTCCAGGTCGCGGGCGTCATCGGCAAATATCAGAAGGGGCACTATGCCGACTATCCGCAGCTCATCCGTCATGTCCGCTGCCGCACCGTCCGCATCGAATGCGAGCGGGAAAACGTCGTCAACGTCGACGGCGAGGCCATCCGCACCACCGACGCGCAGATCGAACTGATCCCGCAGGCCATCCGCTTCTTCTATCCGCGCGGATTGACCTATCGCTGCGAGAATTCACAAAAATGACATAAGTTTTTGTGAAAAAGCACTTGACTTTTTCGCCGCCATGGGTATTATATAAGTTGTTAGCACTCAGAGGCAATGAGTGCTAAAGCAGAACGTAAACACGGCTGCGCGGCAGCCACACCATACAGGAGGTAATTTGTTATGAAACTGACGCCATTGGCTGACAATGTAGTGCTCAAGCGCTTCGAGGCGGAGGAAAAGACCGCATCGGGCATCATTCTTTCCACTGCGAACAAGGAAAAGTCCGCGCTGTGCGAGGTCGTTGCAGTCGGCCCCGGCAAGAAGGACGAGCCGATGACCGTGAAGGCCGGGCAGAAGGTCCTCACCGCGAAGTTCGCCGGTCAGGAGCTGAAGCTCGACGAGCAGGACTATATGGTCTGCAAGCTCAGCGACATTCTGGCAGTTGTGGAATAAGGCAGTAAAGGAGTAATACGATTATGGCAAAGCAGATTGTTTATGGCGAAGAGGCCCGCAAGGCCCTTCTGGCTGGCATTGATCAGCTGGCAAATACCGTGAAAGTTACCCTCGGCCCGAAGGGCCGCAACGTCGTCCTCGGCAAGAAGTACGGCGCTCCGCTGGTCACCAACGACGGCGTGACGATCGCAAAGGACGTCGAGCTCGAGGATGCGTTCGAGAACATGGGCGCACAGCTCGTCCGCGAAGTCGCCACCAAGACGAACGACGTCGCCGGCGACGGCACGACGACCGCTACCCTGCTCGCGCAGGCCATCGTCCATGAGGGCCTGAAGAACGTCTCCGCCGGTGCGAATCCCATGGTCATGCGCAAGGGCATCGAGAAGGCCGTCGCCGTGACCGTTGAGGCCATCAAGGCGAACGCGGAAGTCATCAAGGGCTCCGACGACATCGCCCGTGTCGGCGCTGTCTCCTCCGGCGATGAGACCGTCGGCAAGCTGATCGCCGAGGCGATGGAGAAGGTCTCCACCTCCGGCGTCATCACCATCGAAGAGTCCAAGACCGCCGAGACCGGTCTGGAAGGCATGCAGTTCGACCGCGGCTACATCTCCCCCTACATGGTCACCGACACCGAGAAGATGGAAGCTGTCATCGACGATCCGTATATCCTGATCACCGATAAGAAGATCTCCTCGATCCAGGAGATTCTGCCCCTGCTCGAGCAGATCGTCAAGACCGGCAAGAAGCTGGTCATCATCGCGGAAGATGTCGAGGGCGACGCCCTGGCCACCCTGCTGGTCAACCGTCTGCGCGGCAGCTTCACCTGCGTCTGCGTCAAGGCCCCCGGCTTTGGCGACCGCCGCAAGGAAATGCTCAAGGACATCGCCGTTCTCACCGGCGGCACCTATATCTCCAGCGAGCTGAACATGAACCTGCCTGACACGCAGGTGACCGATCTGGGCCGTGCCCGTCAGGTCAAGGTCAGCAAGGACAACACCGTCATCGTCGACGGCTGCGGCGACCCCAACGCCATCAAGGCGCGTGTGGCCGAGATCAAGAACACCCTGGCTGTCACCACGTCCGATTACGACAAGGAAAAGCTGCAGGAGCGTCTGGCCAAGCTGTCCGGCGGCGTCGCCGTCATCAAGGTCGGTGCGCAGACCGAAGTCGCCATGAAGGAGCAGAAGCTCCGCGTCGAGGATGCCCTGAACGCGACCCGCGCGGCCGTGGAAGAAGGCATTGTCGCCGGCGGCGGCACGGCATTCGTCAACGCGATCCCGGCAGTCGAGAAGCTGGTCGCCAAGCTCTCCGGCGACGAGAAGACCGGCGCACAGATCATCGCCAAGGCCCTGCAGGCCCCGATCCGTCAGATCGCGGAGAACGCGGGCGTCGACGGCTCCATCATCTTTGAGAAGATCCGCTCCTCCCGCAAGGTCGGCTATGGCTACAACGCCTACACCGAGACCTTCTGCGACATGATCCCCGCCGGCATCGTCGACCCGACCAAGGTCACCCGCACGGCGCTCGAGAACGCAGCGTCCATCGCGTCCTGCGTCCTGACGACCGAGTCCCTCGTGACCGACAAGCCCGATCCCCAGGCGGACGCGGCCATGGCGGCTGCCGCAGCCCAGGGCGGCGGCATGGGCGGCATGTATTGATCTGCGGAACCTCAAAAGCGACCGGCTTCGGCCTTCGGCGGATCTTTTCCGCCGAACGCTCTCGTCGTTCTCTTTCGAGCTTCCTTTTGGAATTTCCAAACAGCACCCATCCATCGAACAGCGCCGGTGCATCCGCATCGGCGCTGTTTTTTGCTGTCCGCAGCTTCTGCGTCCACCATTCATTGTTCTGCAAACAAGAAAACGGGCGGAGCAGCGCTCCGCCCCCACATGACACAGCTGTCAGCTCAAAAATCCGATCTGATCCTTGCAGACGAAATAGATGCGGCGGCTGGTGTCGTTGGCCAGCACGAGCACATTGCCGACACTGCCAAGCACCGCCGCATTCCCGACCAGCAGCGGTCCTGCCGTCAGCGACACGCTCTTCCGCCCCGCGACGGTCTCGTCGCAGTCGCACGGCGTCGGCTTCATCGGCGGCGTCCGCCCCGGCGCGTCTGGGCGGCCCGGATGCAGCGCCTGCCAGAGCAGGCCCTTGAGCTGGTCGTAATCCGTCGGCGTCGTCTCGCCCTCCGCCGCCGGGATCGTGAACGCGACCGCCGTCAGCGCGCAGAGCGGCACCTCGCCCGCATCGAACGCAGGGCCCTCCGCACAGCACGGCGTCTCCGTGCCGCCCGTGCAGATCGGGATCGGGTAGTAGATCTGCCCCGAGACCTCCAGATTCTCGCACGAACAGCTGCGGATCCGCTCAAAGCTGCCGGCCAGCGGGCCGGTCAGGTTGTCATACCCTGCCGTCGACGTGGCCGGGCAGTCCAGCGATGTACCGAGGACGAAGTTTCTCGTGAAAAACGCAAACTGGGAATAGTCCACCAGCGGCGCGATCCGGGGATCGCACAGCAGCTGGAGCATCGCGGACATACCTGCCGCGCAGTCACACCCGCAGTCGATGTCCGCAGGCTCCACCTGCGGCGGACGCGGCCTCGGCGGCATGGGCGGGAACGGCGGGAACGGGCAGATCGGGATGCAGGGCTGCGGCGGCGGGCACGGAGCCGGACCGGGGCATCCGCCCTGGCACGGGGGCCGCGGCGTCTCACAGCCGCAGCTCTGGCCGGTGGTCGTATAGTTGTTGCATGGACTCATATCATCACTCCTATTGCATTGAGTCGGTTTCTCTTTGCTATCAACACTATATGCCGCGCCGCGCCCATCGGTGCGCTTGCAATTCCGCCGGTTCTGCGCTATACTGCATAATACCGCAAAATCAGGAGGAACCCCATGAAAAAGCTCATCTCCGCACTGCTAGCCGTGCTTCTGCTCGCCGCGCCCGCGCTGGCCGCCGATGAACCGGATACGCTTGCCGCCCGCTTCGACGCGCTCCGCGCGGAATATCACCTCGACGAGACGAACTTCGCCGTTTCCTACTATAACACCGTCACCGGCGAGGAATATAACTGGAACGAGACGGCCATGTTCACCGCCGCCAGTACCTTCAAGCTCCCGCTCAACCTCTATTATTATGAGCTGCAAAACGAAGGCGCCATCTCCGGCGACACCGTCCTCACCGAGGGCGGCGCCACGCTCGACCGCTGCCACTATCTCAGCCTCGTCGAGTCCAACAACGAGCTGTCCATCGCCATGCTCTACCGCATCGGCGATTTCCGGACGTATAAGGAGGCGATGCGCCGCTATTTCACGATGACCGACGACGAGATCGACCCGAAATACTATCAGGACAATTACTACTGCACCCGCATGATGATGGATGCGCTGAAATACCTCTACGCGCACGCGGACGAGTTCCCCGAGATGCTGGATTACATGGAGCAGTCCCTCCCGCGCGATGCCTACTTCCTGCACGACCTCGCGGACAAGGTCACCATCGCGCACAAATACGGCTCCTTCGAGGGCGCGGAGAACGACACCGGCATCTTCTATACCGAGCAGCCGTTCCTGCTCGCCGTCTATACGCAGAGCGTCGGCGAGCAGATCGTCGCGCTGGCCGCCGACCTTGCCTATGATTATAACCTCGAGCAGACGCGCCTCCAGCGCCAGGCGCAGAACCAGGCCGCGGCAGACGCCGCATGGGCCGCCGCCATCGAGGCGCAGCGCGCCCGCTTCGCGGCCGATCAGGCCGCCAGCGCCGAGGTGCAGGCCCGCATTGACGTGGAAAAGGCCGCAGCAGAAGCCGAACGTCTCGCCGCAGAGCAGGCCGAGGCCGCGCGCCTTGCCGCCGAAGCGGCACAGGCGGACGAGAAAAGCTGGGCCGATCAGGTCGACGACCCCGATTTTGTCTTCGCCTGGTGGATGATCCCGGTCGCCCTTGGCACGTTTGCCCTCGGCGGCGGCATCGTCCTGCTCTTGCTCCGCTCCGCCTCCCGCCGCCATAAAAAATATACCGGGAAGTATGTCCGCAAATGATCCCTTCACGCCGCAGTACTTGTAGGGGCGGACGCCCCTGCCCGCCCGTCCCCGCCGCAGCGGGCAAAGCCTCCCTTTGCACAAAGGAGCTTTGGGCGACCATTCCTCGCCCGCTTCACCCCACAAACACAGGCAGCTCCGGCGGCGCGAGCGTGAACAAAATCAGCGCCGCACCATAGAGTCCCACCGCGATCACCAGCACCCCGGCGCACCATGCGCCTGCTCCCGTCACGGTCTGCCGGTACGCCAGCCAGAAGCCCGCGCCCATCACCAGCACATAGAGCCCGATGTCCACCCAGAGCGACTCCACGCCGAATCCGCACGACAGCATATAATATACACCCATACACAGCAGCGGCATCACCAGCTCCGCCAGCAGCCATCCGCTCCATGCCCGCTGCCCGTCCTCATTTTTCCGCGTCAGGACGAACGCCGCCGCGAGCGTCGGCCAGAAGAACAGCTTCAGATGCTCCCATACGCTCTCATTCACCGGTGCAAACAGCCCCACCAGCGGCACAGGACACACATCATACAGAAAATGCAGCCCCGTCCCTGCCAGGACCGCGATCCCAAACGCCAACCAAAACCGCTTTTTCATAAACAAACCCTCCCGTCATACACTATGACGGGAGGGTTTTCAGATATTCGGATTGTTGTCCGCTTATTGGAAGAACTGGTTGTGGATCACGCGCACCGCGCGGTCCGAATCCGCCTTGTCGATCAGCACCGACAGCTTGATCTCGCTCGTCGAGATCATGTGGATGTTGATGTGCTCCTGATAGAGCGCCTCAAAGGCCTTCGCCGCCACGCCCGGATTGCCGAGCATGCCCGCGCCGACGATCGACACCTTCGACACGCTCGTGTCGATGTCCATGTGGTCGAAGCTCAGCGAATCCTTGTTCTCGTCGAGCAGCTTCGCGCACCGCACGACGTCCTTGTCTGCCAGCGTGAAGACGATGTCCTTCTCCTCGTCATGGCCGAGCGACTGCAGGATCATGTCGACATTGACCTTCTCCTTGGCCAGCAGATTGAACAGCTTATAGGCAACGCCCGGCTCGTCCGCCATGCCGACGAGCGCGATCCGCGCGATCTTCTTATCCTGGGCCACGCCCGTGATATATGTTTTTTCCACTTTCTTGACGACCTCCTTCACAATCGTACCCGGCGTTTCCGTGAAGCTGGAAAGCACCTCCAGTTGAATGTTATAGCTCTTGGCCAACTCGACCGACCGGTTGTGGAGCACCTGCGCGCCCAGCGACGCCAGCTCCAGCATCTCGTTGTACGTGATCTCGTCGAGCTTTTTCGCCTCCGGCACCACGCGCGGGTCGCTCGTGTACACGCCGTCGACGTCCGTAAAGATCTGGCAGAGGTCAGCTTGCAGAGCCACCGCCATCGCGACCGCCGTCGTGTCCGAGCCGCCGCGGCCCAGCGTCGTCACGTCGCCGCTCCGGTCAACGCCCTGGAAGCCCGCCACCAGCACGATCCGCTTCCGGTCCAGCTCCTGCCGCACGCGGTCGCAGTCGACGCGCCGGATGCGCGCGTCAGAGTGGTTCGAGTTCGTCGTGATCCCGACCTGCCATCCGCACAACGACACCACCGGATAGCCCAGCTTTTCGATCGCCATCGCCATCAGTGCGATCGACTGCTGCTCGCCGCAGGCCAGCAACATATCCATCTCGCGCCGCGAGGCCTCGGGGTTGATCTCCTCCGCCTTCGTGATCAGATCGTCCGTCGTGTCGCCCTGCGCCGAGAGCACCACGACCACATCATTGCCCGCGGCATAGGTCTTTGTGATCCGCCCGGCCACGCGGAAAATGCGCTCCGCGTCCGCGACCGAGCTGCCGCCGAATTTCTGTACGATCAATGCCATAGTATTCCTCCGCTAAGTGCTGTTTGCAACACCAGATTCTTCAAAACAGAATTCTCAGGGTGTATCCGAAAACTGGGGATGTGACCAACGGCGAGGATTTTTCGTGCCGGGCAAGCCATTTTCCCGCAGGAATGCTTTGTGTATTGCAAGGGAAAATGGCACGGCACAGCGCGGAAAGGCCCGCCGCTTGGGTGCGTAAACAGTTTTCGGTTACACCCTACTCTAAAACCGGCCACGATGCGCTCAGCGCGAGGCCGCTGTCCTTCAGTGCCCGCCGGGGCAGCACACCGGTCACGCCACCGTGCCAGTCTCCCTGCTCCGGGAACCACGCGACCGCGCCAAGCTTCGCCTCTGCATCCGCCTTTTCTTCCTTCGTCCGCACGTACCAGCGCGCGGAGAAGTCGTGATAGCAGACTGGCTTCTCATCCGACGCCGCCCAGCCTGTCGGCTGCTCGCGTCCGGGGTGCCGTGCGATGTCGACGATGTCGGCCACCACGGCGCTCGCCGTCGGATACCGGCCCGCGCCGGGCCCGCAGAACGTCACTTCGCCGACCATGTCGCCTACCACAGCGACCGCATTGCCGACGCCGCCCGCCGCCGCGAGGATCTTCCCCGCAGGCACGAAATGCGGGCTGACGAAGCAGTAGAGCTTCCCGTCCTGCCGCATCGCGCGGCCCAGCAGCTTGATCTTCATGCCGCCCGCCGCCGCAAACGCCGCGTCCGCCGCCGTCACCTTCGTGATGCCCTCGACGTGGATGTCCGCCGGGTCAACATTCTTCCCGAATGCCAGCCCCGCGAGGATGCACGTCTTGCGTGCCGCGTCGATGCCCTCGACGTCCGCCGTCGGGTCGGCCTCGGCGTAGCCCTTCTCCTGCGCCGCGCGGAGCGCCGCGTCATAGCTCTCGCCGTTTTCCAGCATCTGCGTCAGGATGTAGTTCGTCGTCCCGTTCAGAATGCCGCTCACCGATGTGATGTGGTTCGCGCCGAAACAGCGCGTCAACGGGTTCAGCACCGGGATCCCACCGCCGACCGACGCCTCGAACAGCAGATTCACGCCGTTTTCCTGTGCAATTTCAAATAACTCCACGCCATGCTCCGCGATCAGCTGCTTGTTCGCCGTGACCACGTGCTTCCCGGCCTGGAGCGACCGCCGCACCATGTCCAGCGCCGCGGCGCACCCGCCGATTGTCTCCACAACCAGCCAGACCTCCGGGTCGCGCTCGACCACGTCAAAGTCCTGCACAATCTTGTCCGTGCACGGGCAATCCGGCATGGCCCGCCGCGCCACGGCGTACTTCAGGCCGATTTCTTCGCCCGCGCTTGCCGCGACCGTGTCCGCGTTTTTCATCAAGATCTCCGCCACGCCGCCGCCAACGGTGCCGGGGCCGAGAATTGCGATCTGTTTCATCGTTTTGTCCTCACTTATTCGCCATCTGATAGATCTTCAGCATATCGTCGTTGTCCAGGACCCGGAACGTGCCGATCGTCCGGCCTTTATTCCGGCTGCACCGCAGCGCGAGATCGTTCAATCCGGCCTCATCCTGCGCGCCGCAGGACAGCTCCGCGATCCGCACCGGCATCCCCAGCCGCTTGAAATATGCCTCCGTCGCGTCGATCCCGGCCGTCGCGGCCTTCTCGTCGTCCGCCTCCACGATGCCCCAGACCTTCCGCGCATACTGCGCGAAGCGGGCGAAGTTCGTCGGCGCGACGTAGCGCGCATAGCTGGCCCACATGGCCGAGAGCGTCTCGCCGTGATAGATGTCGAACTTTTCGCCGATGGCCTGGCCGAACTGGTGGACGGAGAAATCCTTCTTCCCGCCAAGCCCCGTCAGATTGTTGTGCGACAGGCTGCCCGCCCACATGATCTCGCTCATCGCGTCGATGTTGCTGGGGTTTTTCACCACGGCCTCGCCGTGCCGGATCACCACGCGCAGCAGCGCCTCGGCGATCTCGTCCGTCATGTCGTTTTTCAGCGGATTCACATACCGCTCCAGCGTGTGCATCATGATGTCCGTCACGCCGCAGGCCGCCTGCCGCGCCGGCAGCGTCGCCGCCAGCGCCGGATCCATCAGCGCGAACATCGGCCGGTTCAGATCGGTGGTCAATCCCCGTTTGGCCAGCGCGACTTCGTCGGTCAGAACGGCCGAGTCGCTCATCTCGCTGCCCGCCGCCGGGATCGTCAGTACCACACCCACCGGCAGCGACTTTTCGAGCTTCACCTTCCCCAGCCATATATCCCAAATATCCGTCTCCGGGTTCGCCGCGCCGTGTGCTGCGGCCTTTGCCGTGTCGATGACGCTCCCGCCGCCGACCGCCAGGATCAGATCCGCGCCAAACGCGATCGCCTCCCGCACGGCCTCGCGGGCCAGCCCCAGCCGGGGATTCGGCTTCACGCCGCCGATCGCCGCATAAGCGATCCCGGCTCCGGTCAGCAGGGCCTCGACCCGGTCCAGCAGACCGCTCTTCTTCGCGCTCTGCCCGCCGTAAACAACGAACACGCGCTTCGCGCCGCAGCGGCCCACCGCCTCCGGCAGCTTTTCCAGACTGCCCGCACCAAAGATCACGCGCGTCGGCGTATAAAATTCAAATCCATGCATCATCTTTCGTTACCCCGCTACCACTTCAGCCTTTACCACGCCGGTGCATTCGCCGAGCTGCTGCGTGAATTCTTCCAGCGAGCAGCCCAGGTTGCCGGTCTCCGCCGAGACCGTCACCATCGCCCGTCCGCCGGACGGAATGGCCTGGTTGATGGTCAGTATATTTGCCCCACAAATGGCAAAAATAGAAAGTATCTCCGATAAAATGCCGGCCTTGTGCTTCAGCATCAGCTGAAATGTGATGATCCGCCCCGCCATCATGTTCTGGAACGGCGCGATCGTGTCGCGGTACTTATAAAATGCGCTTCTGCTGATCCCGACGGCCTTGGCCGCCTCATTGACCTTGTCGGTCTCCCCGGTCTCCAGCATCCGCTTCGCCTCGGCCACCTTCCGGAAAATTTCCGGCAGCGCCGCCGCCTCAACAATATAATATTGCGGTGTCTTTTCCATGTGCTTGCCCTCCGTATGTCTTTGACACGCAGTCATTTGTCCCTTTCTCGCGTCCACTATACACGATATTTCCCCAAATTGCAAGCACTATTTTTTCGCCTTCCCGCCGCCCGACAGGATTTTTCCCCGCAGAAAATCTGATTGAAAGGAGCCGTCTCATGCCGTCAAGAGCCTTTTGGGCCGCCTGCCTGCGCATCCTCGCCGCCGCGCTCGGTGTCTTTCTGTTCGTGCGCTTTCTGCTGCCGGTGCTGCTGCCGTTTCTGATCGGACTTCTAGTTGCCCTTCTGGCCCAGCGGCCCATCGCCCTCTGCACGAACCGGCTGCACGCGCCCCGCACGCTGGCCGCCTTTTTCTGCACACTCCTGCTCTTTGCGCTCCTCGGTTCCGCCCTGTTCTTCCTTGGCCGGGTGCTCTTTGGCGAGCTGAGCGGCTTCCTGCGCGAGATCCCGTCGCTGCTTTCCTCGATCTCCGTGCCATTGGCCTCGATCAAGCTCCGCCTCTACGCGCTGGCCGGACGTCTGCCGGACGGACTCGGTACAGGACTCCGCGCCAGTCTGGATCAGTTCTTCCAGTCCAGCGGCGCCTTCGGCGCGCGGGCCTATGAGTGGCTGTTCCATCAGGCGTCCAGCTTCCTGTCCCATCTGCCGGGCGTCGTGCTCTTCGCCGTCGCCGCCATCGTGTCGAGCTTCATGCTTGCCGCGCAGCTGCCGCAGCTGCGCCGCTCCTTTGCCGCGCATCTCCCGCAGCTTGCCCGCGGCAAGCTTGCCTCCGCCCTTGGTCACATCCGCGCCGCCCTCGGCGGCTGGCTGCTCGCGCAGCTCAAGCTCATGGGCGTCACTTTCCTGATCCTGACGGCTGGTTTTCTCCTGCTCCGCACGGAATATCCGCTCCTTTTCGCCCTCCTGACCACGCTCATCGACGCGCTCCCCGTCTTCGGCACAGGCACAGTCCTCATTCCGTGGGCGCTGCTCGAATTTCTGCACGGCAATACCGCCTGCGGCGTCGGTTTCCTGATCCTCTATGCCGTCGCGGCCCTCACGCGCCAGACGCTCGAGCCGCGTCTCGTCGGCCAGCAGATTGGCCTCGCCCCGATTTTCACGCTGCTTGCGCTCTACGCCGGTTATAAAACGATCGGCGTCCCCGGCATGATCCTCTTTCCGATCTGCGCCGTCCTCTTCCGCCAGCTCTGGGATCATTCGGGCTTGCAAAATTCCTGAAATCATGCTATAATCCCTCCGAAACGGAGGAAAATGCAATGATTTTATCCCATCTCTGTACGCGCGAAGCGCCCCTGCTCTCAATTCTCCGGCGCGAGCTTGCGCTCTCCTCCGGCTTGGTCAAGCGGCTCAAATGGCAGAATGCGTTCCAGCTTAATGGGGCATTTGTGCATATTCATGCATCCGTGCGCCACGGCGACCGCATCGTCGTCGACCTCTCTGAGCGCGTGCAGGGCTACGACGCCGAGGACTCGTCACTTGATATTTTATATGAGGACGAGGGCTGTTTGGCTGTTGAGAAAAAGTGCGGTATATTGGTTCATCCGTCACCGCAGCGGAACTCCGGCACATTGGCCAACGCCGTGCTCGGCTACTATCAGCGCACCGGACAGGCGTGCGGGGTTCACCCGGTGACGCGGCTGGACCGGGACACGTATGGCATCGTTTTGTTCGCGAAAAATGCATATATTCATGAGAAATTCTGTAAAATGCAGAAGGAACACCAGATTTTCAAAACTTATCACGCCAGTGTATTTGGAAATAAAATGGCAAAAGCAGGTCTTATCGACCTGCCGATCATGAAGATGCCGGGGAGAAGCCTGCTCCGGACAGTCGCACCAAGCGGCAAGGAAAGCAGGACATTTTTCCGTGTTTTAGATAAATTTGAGAACTTTTCAGTACTAGAATTAAAACCAATTACAGGAAGAACGCACCAACTGCGGGTACACTGCAAATACGCAGGGTTTCCAATATTAGGCGACCCGCAATATCAGTCTGATGAATCGGACGCTTTTTCAAAGGAAAATGGTTTATCTTCCCAAGAATTGTGCGCAAAAAAGTTGGAATTTCAGCATCCGATGACGGGGGAAAAAATCTGCATCCTAAGTCATCAAGACGTATGGAGAGGTCCGTGAAATGAGTACCATTTCACGGACCATTTTTATTGCTTATTCGTATCATACCACTGGTTCTTGCCAAAGACGAGGACCGGATCGCCAACATTTATATTATCAAATATGGTCTTCATTGCGGATTCCGGGGTATTCACGCAACCATGGGATCCGCCGTTTACATAATAATCAGACCCATAATTCTCCCTCCAAGAAGAATCGTGCAAGCCATAAGGGCCGTAGATTCCGACCCAATATTTGACGAAAACGAGATAATCCGGGCCGGAAAGCCACGCATCTGTGTCCTTATTTTCTACGTGATAAAATCCGGTAGGTGTCTGATGACCGTCTAAAGCGCCTGTTACTACGCTGGTGTGAACTATACACTTGGAGTCCTTGTACATGGTCATGGTCTGGTTGTCGATGTCGACCTCGACATAAGTGCCGGAAATGTCGAAATTTTCGCCGTTTCTGGTGCAGTTTATCGGGGAATCAAGGTCAGAAAAGTTCAGAGAACAGAGTCTTTCGGTGAGTGTTTCGAGGAGGGCGGGCTGGTCTACGGTATAATCGACTTTCAGGAAGGAAATCGGAACTTTTGCGCCGGAATAAGCGGAGAAAACGTAGTCAACATAGTGCAAGTCGCAATCTTTTGCCCATTTTTGGATGATCGCGGATAAAGCGTCCGAGTCAACGGACAATTTGCCATCGTCCGAGGCGGAAAGCAGTTGAGACAGCGCGCTTTCCGAGAGGCCACGGGTCTGTCCGTTGATATGAACGTCCAATTTTTGTCCCGATAGGTCGGCAGCAAGGAGTTCCGAGGGATCAAATGCAACATTATTCGTTGTGATGTCCGGTTTTATGTATAAATTTTCATTTATAGCCATAGTCAGCTCCAATGGCTGTACGGCAATTTTCTGGCTAAGTGTGGCTGTCGTCATGGCTAACACGGCGGCATCGTCGATCTCGGTGCCCTGGGATTCGGTGACGATGCGATAGGCGCCGTCGGAAAATTCGACGTGCGCGTCGGTGGAGGGGGTGCGGCGTTTGGCGTGGAGGTCGGAGAGAATTTCGCCGGCGTCGAGGCCGTCGGTGACGATGGCGACGGGCTGGGGCTCGGGGCGGGGGGCGCGGAGATATTCGAGGCGGGTCTTGATCGAGCAGCGGGCGAACGCGTCGGGGTCCATGCGATCGATGGCGGAATAGGGCGCGGAGGCGGCGGCGAGCGTCGCGTCGCGGACGGAGAGGCCGGCAAGGGAATAGACGCCGACGGCGGAGCCGTTTTCGGTGACGGTCAGGGTGGTGTTCTCGACGGCGGAGATCGCGGCGGAATAGTCAGCGTAGACCGCGTCGTGGGCCTCGGCGGAGCGGACGAGGGCGAAGCAGATCAGGGCGGCGAGGATCACGAGGAGGACCAAGAGGACAATCAAGACAACTGTACGTTTTTTCATGACGAGGGCCCTTTCGGGTTTTTTGTTTTATTATAGCAGAAAACTGGTTATTTTCAAGTTCATTGCATAAATTTGTCAAGTGGCTTTAGGCAGGGCGGCGCCCTGCCGGTTTTTTCGAACCCATTCTTTTCTTTCTCTTTTCGGAGAAAGAATTTTTTCGAACCCATTTCCTTTTCTTCTTTAGAAAAGGAAACGGTGTCGAGCCGCCAAAGGAAAAGAGAGCGTGGGGAAACCTTCCGAATGGTTTCCCCACACCCCTTCTAACGGCCAAGGGCCTTGCCCTTGGATGCTGCGGCGTATGGAATGTCGGAGATATACGATAGGAGGTGGGCGGACAGAGTCGTCCGCCCCTACAAGAGGGGCGGGGGGGAGGATAGAAAAACCCGGCTGGGGCGGGAGCCTCAGCCGGGGGAAATGGTTTGGACGGGGAGGGCGGCGAACCGCCCTCACAGGTCTTATTTCATTTTTGAGGGGTGATTACTTGACAACCTTGAAGGTGACAACAACAGTCCCGCCAGCGGTGACCGTAAAGGTCTCAGTGGAGCCGTTCGCATCAGCGACACCAGAAATCAGCGCGTTTGCGAGGGCCTCATTCGTCCAAGTCAAAGTATTACCACCAGCAACGGCAGTCTTCAACTGAGCGAAAGTGGTGGTGTAAGCGTTAGGAGCAACGTTGGTCTGAGTAGCAATCTTGTTCACAGCGCCCTGCTCGGTGCCATAAATATCGACGAACTGAACCTGATAGACAACAGTGCCAAGGGTGGGGAGGACCGGAGTCGAAGGAGTAGTAGCCTGATCGCAAACATAAACCTTGTCGATGACCTTGCTGATGCCAGTCTCAGTGTAGATGATGTAGAGAACCTTATCGGTCATATCATCCGCCAGAGTACCAACGACCTCAGTCGTGCCAGTGACATTGTAGCGGTCTGCAGTCGTGCCGCCAACAGCCGTAATAACGCCATTGGATCTGGTAGCGCCAACGATCTTCGCAACCTTGGACTTGCCATCCTTGTTGTAGTTGAACGGCATAGGCTCCTTGGACTGCATTGCACTCGTAAGCACGTCGCCGGTAGCATCCGCAACAACGTTGTTGTTCGCAGCCGCCTCAGCAGTCGTGGTGACCTTGGTGACCTTGGTGGCATAGCCATTGGTGTACTCAACATAGAAGAGCTGGCCAATGCTGGTGTCAGAGGTCAGAGCCGTCACGATCGCCGGAACAGTGGTGGTCAGGCCATCCTTGTCGAGGACCTTCAGCGTAGCAACGGAGCCATCCTCAGCCGGGACCGGGAGAGTCAGTTCCCAATAGTTCACGCCGCCCAGAGTCTTGAGCTGTGCGGAGTACGCGGAGCTGTTGATGTAAACGAAGTTCTTTGCAGTGGAATCAACGGTCTCGCCGATGATGTAGACGTAAGTAGCAACGCCATTGCTCAGAACATAGTCAACCGTAGCGCCAGTCTTGAAGGACGGAACCTCGTTGATGCCAGCAGCCGGAGTGTAGGTGAAGCCAGCAGCCTCAGTGCCGGAACGATACAGGAACTTGGTGTTGGTATCGACAGCGACAGTAACGGCAGCACCATTGACAGTGCCAGTGAAGTAGCCAGCCTTGTTGGTGACAGTAGCAGCAGTAGCTTCGGGAGTGACAACGGTGAGCGCAACAGTACCGTCAGACAGAGTCTCGATCTGCATCAGGTGGCCGTGGATGATGTCATTGTGGTTAGCATCATTGATGTTATCAGCAGTAGCATTAGCAGCAGCGCTCTGTGCAACGTACAGATAGCCATTAACAGCCGTGCCAGCCTTGAACGCCATGGTGTTGGCACTCGAAGAACCAGTGTAAGCGTCAGCAACCGGCGTGTAGACGGTGCCCATCGTGGTCAGCTTCACGGAGCTAACAGTAACGGTGTTGGGAGTGCCGTCGACATAAGTCACGTCAGCCATGACCTTGCCAGCGCCGCCGGTAGCCGGTTCCCAATACATCTTGGTGATAACGCCATAGTTGTAGATGGTATCGATGTTGGCAGCGCCGATCAGGTTGCCATACTGGTCCTTGAACCAGGTGTGCTTTGCAGTCTCAACGCCAGCCTCGTCGAGGAGGAACTTGTAAGCATCGTCGTAGGTAGTGCCTTCGACAGTGTGCTTCTTAGTGTTGTACCAGATCACGGACTGGGCGCCTTCGAAGGACTCAGCCTTGCCGACGATCTCGCCGTACTGAGCGTCCTTGTTCACGCCGGAAGTGCTGATCACACCAGAGGTCTTTTCGTTGCCAGTAGCAGTGTAAGCATTGAGCAGGACATAGTCGCCCTTGGCATAGGTGTAGTTGGAATCGCTCGTCAGAGTGACCTTGGAGCCACCAGCCACATCGTAAGCAGTCAGGGTGATAGTAGCATAGCTCTTCACATGGCCAGCGGCGTCGTAGGCGACGTCCTTGACGCCCTCGACCTTGGCGAGGAAGGTGTCGATCATGACGATGCGATCGTCATAGACATAGGTCGCACGGCCCTGCGCACCGATGGTGTTGACAGTGTCAAGCTGCTGAACAACATACTTCGAAACGTTGGAACCATTGACATAGACGGTGTAGGTCTTTTCCTTCTCGGACTGAGCAACATCGTTCGCAATGGTGCATTCGGTAACAGCGGTGTAGTAGGTAGCATCAGCAGCCTCGAGGTACTGGCCGATGGTGGCAGTGCCCTTGGTCCACTTGTGAGCCGGGCGGCCCCACTTGTCATAGGAGTCTTCCAGCTTCAGGCCGAAGTCCTTGGCGAGGAGCTCATGCGCGTAGTTGTTCTGCGCGCCGTTCGGGGAAACGTAGACAGCAGCAGCAGCCGTGGTGGTGTTGCCGATGGTCCAGTAGCCGAGCTTGGCGTTCCAAACGAGGTTGGTGATGGTCTGGCCATAGACGACCTTCTCAGCCTTGAGGGCGTTGAGCATGATCTGGGCAGCTTCGTCACGGGTCAGGGCAGCGTTCGGATCGAAGTCCTTGCCGAGACCGGCAAGCAGCTTCTTAGCCTTGGCAAGCTCGAGGGTGTTGACAGCCCAAGAGGAGCCGACGAGACCTTCTTTGTTCTGGTCGTAGCCGAGGACGACGAGGACCATCTTCAGGAACTCGGTGCCCTTGACGTTCGCCTTGGGAACGAAGGAGGTGGCATTCTTACCAGCGATGATGCCCGCGCGATAGCCGTAGGCAACATAGCTCTCGCCCCAGCGGCCCTTCATGTCAGCGAAGGGGTTGGCGGAGGTGTAGAGGCTGGAGATGTCGGTGGACTTGTTGGCAAAGATCGCAATGATCTTGGCCGCCTCTTCACGGGTGATGTTCTTGGCAGGCTTGAAGCTCTTGTCAGCCGGATAGCCTTCCAGAACCTTGATGTAGGAAAGAACGTCGACAGCTTCAACGTTCTTTACGTCCTTCGCATCAGCGAAGTCCGCGGTCTTTGCGCTGGCGACGGTCGCGAAGCTGAGAAGGGTCGCGATGGCGAGAACCAGAGCAAGAACCTTTTTGAAGTTCTTCATAATGAATTCCTCCTGTTTTATTTTACTGGGCGCAAGCGCCCCGTAATGATGGACTCATCATAATCCATGAAAGGGAAAACGTCAAGAGGGTGCGAGGGTTTGTAATTTAGATGTAATATAGGCCCCCTCTTCTCCCCCAGTCGCCTACGGTGACAGCCCCCTCTTGGTAGAGGGGGCCGTTGGTGCGGTGCTTATTCGAAGGTGACGTCCAGCGCTTTGCAGACGGCGGCACAGCGCGGGCAGAGGTCGTGCTCGTCGGCCTCGGTCGAGTGCATCCAGCAGCGCGGGCACTTCGTGCCCTTCGCTTCGGTGACGGCGACGGTGAGGCCCGGGAAGTTCGTGCCATTGCCGACGACCGCGCCTTCTTTCGGCTTTTCATCGGTGACGGCGACGTTCGAGACGATGAAGAGCTCGGCGAGGTTCATGCCGGAGACGGCCTGGACGGCCTCGGCGGCGGCTGCGTCGACCGCGGTCAGGGCGACGTGCGCCTCAAGCGATTTGCCGATGCGCTTGTCGGCGCGGGCGGTCTCGAGGACGCCGTTGACATCCGAGCGGAGACGGAACGCGAAGTCCCACGCGGCCATCCGTTCGGCGGAGAGGGCGTAGTCCGTGTACGGCCTGGACATCTCGTTGAGGACGACGTTGCGCGCGTCGTCGCAGTCGCGGTGCGGCATCTGGAGCCAGATCTCGTTGCAGGTGAAGGCGAGGATCGGCGCGAAGAGCTTCGTCATCGCATCGAGGATCATCCAGAGCGCGCTCTGTGCGCTGCGGCGGGAGGCGGAGTCCGCGCCGTCGCAGTAGAGGTGATCCTTGATGATGTCGAGATAGAGGCTGGAGAGCGTAACGACGCAGAAGTCGTTGACGGCGTGGGAAACGGTGAAGAACTCATAGTTCTGATACGCCGTTTCGCAGCGGGCCATCAGGTCGTTCAGCTTCGTGACGGCCCAACGGTCCAGCTCCGCCATGTCGGCGGGCGCGGTGATGTGGTTCGGGTCGAAGTCGACGAGGTTGTCGAGGCAGAATTTTGCGGTGTTGCGGAACTTGAGATAGTTCTGGCTCAGCTGCTGGAAGATGGCGTCGGAGCAGCGGACGTCGACATGATAGTCGGCAGAGCCTGCCCAGAGGCGGCAGATGTCAGCGCCGTATTTCTTGAACACGTCGGCGGGATCAACGCCGTTGCCGAGGGATTTGTGCATGGCCTTGCCCTCGCCGTCGACGGTCCAGCCGTGGGTGACGCACTCTTTAAAGGGAGCGCCCTTGCCCAGCGCGCCGACGGCGGTCAGCAGCGAGGACTGGAACCAGCCGCGATACTGATCGAGGCCCTCGAGATAGACGGTCGCGGGCCAGAAGCCCTGATCCTTCTGCATGGAGGCGAAGTGCGTGGAGCCGGAGTCGAACCAGCCGTCGAGCGTGTCGGTCTCCTTGTCGAAGTGCTTGCCGCCGCAGTGCGGGCAGACGAAGTTTTCGGGGACGAGTTCGTCAGCCTCGCGCTCGAACCAGACATTCGAGCCGAATTCGCCGAAGAGCTTCGAAATGTTGGCGATGGTCTCGTCGGTGCAGACGGGCTTGCCGCAGTCCTTGCAGTAGAAGACCGGGATCGGCAGGCCCCAGCGGCGCTGACGCGAGATGCACCAGTCGGCACGCTCGCGGATCATGGCCTTCATGCGGTCGATGCCCCAGCCGGGGATCCAGCGGACGTCGTCGCACGCCGCGCACGCCTCGTCCTTGAACGAGTCGACCGAGCAGAACCACTGCGGAGTCGCGCGGAAGATGATCGGCTTCTTGCAGCGCCAGCAATGCGGATAGCTGTGGACGATCTCTTCGGACGCGAACAGGCGGCCCGATTCTTTCATATCGTTCAGGATGACGGGGTTGGACTCTTCAACGAGCATGCCCTCATATTTTCCGGCATAGTCGGTGTGGCGGCCCTGATCGTTGACGGGGACGACCATGTCCATGCCGTAGCGGCGGCAGGTCTGATAATCGTCAGCGCCGAAGCCGGGCGCGGTGTGGACGCAGCCGGTACCGGAATCCATCGTGACGTAGTCGGCCAGAACAAGGCGGCTGGTCTTCGGCAGGAAGGGATGATCGGCCAGCATATTTTCATAGAAGCTGCCCGGATGGGTCTCGACGATGCTGTAATGCTCGACATTGCCCACGCGCATGACCTTCTCGGCCAGCGCCTCGGCAACGATATACATCTCACCGTTGTCCTCGTTCTTTACGACAGCGTAGCTCTCGCTTGGGTGCAGGGCGATGGCGAGGTTGCCGGGGAGCGTCCAAATCGTGGTCGTCCAGATGATGAAGTTCAGCTTGGACTTGTCGAGGTGGCTCAGCTTGCCGAGGTCGTCGTGCATGGCGAACTTGACATAGACGGTGGTGCAGGGGTCGTCCTGATATTCGATCTCGGCCTCGGCCAGGGCCGTCTCGTCGTGATAGCACCAGTAGACGGGCTTCAGGCCCTTATAGATGTAGCCCTTCTTGTACATCGCACCGAAGACCTTGACCTCCTCGGCCTCGAAGCCGGGGTTCATGGTCTTGTACGGATGTTCCCAGTCGCCGAGGACGCCGAGGCGCTTGAAGCCCTCCATCTGCACGTCGATATAATGCTGGGCAAAATCGTGGCAGGCGGAGCGGAAGGCCGCGACGGACATCTGTTTGCGGTTCAGCTTGTTCTGCTTGATGATGGCGGACTCGATCGGCATACCGTGGTTGTCCCAGCCGGGGATGTAGGGCGTATAATAGCCGCGCATCGCCGCGGAGCGGATCATGAAGTCCTTGATGCACTTGTTGAGCGCATGGCCCATGTGCAGCGCGCCGTTCGAGAACGGAGGGCCGTCGTGCAGGGCGAAGCGGGGCTTGCCGTCGTTTTTCTTGAGCAGCTCGTGGTAGAGGTCCATGTCGTACCACTGCTGGAGCATATCCGGCTCGCGCATCGGCAGGCCGCCGCGCATCGGGAAGCCGGATTTGCTCATGTTGAGCGTCTTTTTGTATTCCATGTCAAATTCTCCTTTGAACACATTATATAATGTAAAAAATCGCCCCGAGAATGATCTCAGGGCGATAAGCCTACCGCGGTACCACCTGAATTCCCGCCTTGCGGCGGACACTCTGCCTCTGTAACGGGAGGACCCGGCCCGGCTTAGTGACCTTGCGGCGTTCGGCGGGCTGCTCCAAGGGGATATTCAGACCCTTCTGCGGCTGCCTCGCACCGGCCGGCAGCTCTCTGACGCAGGGAATGGGATCTTACTTGTCCTTTTCAACGCAGCGATCTTCAATTCATACAAGGGTAGTTTACCCACTTGTTCACAATTTGTCAAGGGTCATTCTGGCTTTTTCTCGTCCAAAATGCCCCATTGCGGCAGCGGAAGGCGCTGCATCGCGCCGAAGACTTTCGTTTTCAGGTCGGGATACCGGGCTTGCAGCGCAGCGATCAGCTCCTTCACCTCCTGCCGCTTGGTGTGCTTGTCGGCGGGACAGGTATTGTGGACGATGGGGAGGTGTTCACGCTCCGCGAAGTGCACCACCGCTTTTTCTCCAAGGTAGAGCATCGGGCGGATCTGCGTGAGGCCGCTGCGGCTGAGATAGGTCACGGGCTCGAAGCAGGAGATGCGGCCCTCGTAGAGCAGGCTCATGAGGAATGTCTCGACGGCGTCGTCATAGTGATGGCCCAGGGCAATTTTATTGTAGCCCTGCTCGCGCAGTAGGTCGTGCAGCGCGCCGCGGCGCATTTTCGCGCACATCGAGCAGGGGTTCTTCTCCTTGCGATAGTCGAAGATGATCGGGCCGATCTCCGTTTTCTTCACCGTGTAGGGCACACCGAGCTTCGCGCAGAGCTCCGCCACCGGCGAAAAATCCATTCCGCCGAGGCCCATGTCGATGGACATCGCGGCGAGGTCGAATTTTACGGGATAGTATTCCCGCAGGGCCGCGAGCAGAACGAGGAGCGTCAGGGAATCCTTCCCGCCCGAGACGCCGACGGCTACGCGGTCGCCCGGTTGGATCATATCATAGTCTTCGATGCACTTTCGCATCAGGCCCATCATTTTCTGCATCGATTTGCCTCCTGAAAAATATAAAATCCATTTCGAGTATTCAAGCGTATTTCAAAGGATTTTTGAGATTTTCGAAGTTCTGTCCGGATTTCATGAAAACAGCGTAAAAAGTTGTTGACAGAACTTTTTGGGTGTGGTATAAAAGAGAAGCGCGTTTGCGAGGTCTATTGTACCCGCACGCGAGGATCTTGTCAAATATTTGCTTGGGAAGTTCGCTTTCCATCATTTCATGGAGGAAACAATCATGACCACTATGCTGAAGAAAGAGGCCGTCCAGAGAAAATGGTACGTTCTCGATGCAGCCGGCAAGCCCATGGGCCGCGTCGCTGCGACCGCTGCGAAGCTCCTTCGCGGCAAGCACAAGGTTGACTTCACCCCGAACGTGGACTGCGGCGATTTTGTCATCATCGTCAACGCCGACAAGGCCGTCCTCACCGGCAAGAAGCTCGACCAGAAGCACTACTATCATCACACCGGCTGGATCGGCAACCTGAAGGACGTCAAGTATCGCACGCTCATGGAGCAGCGCCCCGAGTTCGCGATGGAGCTGGCCGTCAAGGGCATGCTCCCGAAGAACACCCTCGGCCGCGCCGCGCTGACCCGCTGCAAGATCTACAAGGGCGCCGAGCACAAGAACGCCGCGCAGAAGCCCGAAGCCTGGACGCTGGACTAATCAGGAGGTAAGAGACTATGTACGAGAGCAAGAGACAGTATCAGTACGGCACCGGCCGTCGCAAATCCTCCATCGCCCGCGTTCGCCTGTATCAGGGCGGCACCGGCTCCATCACCATCAACGGTCGTGACATCGACGATTACTTCGGCCTCGACACGCTGAAGATGGTCGTCCGTCAGCCGCTGGCCACCACCGACATGCTCGGCAAGGTCGACCTCGTCTGCACCGTCGAAGGCGGCGGCGTCACCGGCCAGGCCGGCGCCATCCGTCATGGCGTTGCCCGCGCGCTCCTGAGCGTCAACCCCGAATTCCGTGCCGCACTGAAAGCCGCCGGCTTCCTGACCCGCGACCCGAGAATGAAGGAAAGAAAGAAGTACGGCTTGAAGGCAGCTCGCCGCGCGCCGCAGTTCAGCAAGCGCTGATCATTCTTTCAAATCTCAACCTGCATACAAAATCCCGGACAACGTCAGTTGTTCGGGATTTTTCTATCAGCGCTTGCCTTCCTGCGGCGTCCTCGGCGGCAGAGCTTTTTTGAACCCATTCTTTTCTTTCTCTGCAGAGAAAGAAAAGAATGGGTTCAATCTGCCAAGAAAAGGAAGAGGGCAAAGTGCGTACCGTTGCCCTGAATTTGACTCAGAAAATTTCAGTCATCAGCCGTCCGTTGCGTCAGTCCCTACCACCCGAAAGGTCTCTGCGCTCTGCGCATCGCCTTTCGGCGGAGTCGCGCAGTAAGGCCAAGACAGCGGGCGACCAATGGTCGCCCCTACGTTCAGGGGCGAAGCGCGATCGAATTCGTGGGGGCGGGCATTGCCCGCCCGACAATCCCTCCGTCGGCTTCGCCGACACCTCCCTTTACACAAGGGAGGCTTTACCCGCCGCGGCGGAGTCAAGGCGCAATGCGGGAAGACGTCCTTATTTACCATTGCATCGCTGTGACGAACAGTGGGAAGAGCTCCGCACAGAGGCCGTCCAGCGCCGACGGCGGAAGCGGATTTTCGCCGAGGCCGCACTCAAGCGTGAACGCCGGACGGTGGAACCGCTGCAGGAACCAGTCCTTGAAGCCTGCGTTGGCGGATTCTGCCGGGACGTCTTCGATCTCATAGCCGGACGCCGCCGCGAGCGCCTGCGCGAGGGGTTCACTGCCCTCCGGGGCCGTCTCCTTCGGGCCGGGATAAATCACGCGCCCCTGCGTATGCAGCGCCAGCATGAGATCCGGGCGGATGCAGGCTGTGTAGGCGGCGAGAGCGGCTGTTTCCGGTTGATCCAGCGGGTGATGGCCGGGATAGTCGCGGGGTGCCGGGCGGGCAATGCCCTTTGCGGCCTTGATCCGGCGAGCGGTCTCCCAGCGGGCGGGATAGTTGAGATTCAGATCGACGCCTGAAAGATTTGCCTTCCATCCGGACGGGAACGGCACGTCCGGAAACTGCGCCGCGATCTGTGCGGCGGCGCGATATTCTGCGCTGCCCGGCGCGATGGCCCCCGCGACAAGATCCGCGCCGTCCGGGTCGACCAGCGGGACGAGATAGACCATCGCCCCATGATAGAGCGAAAGCGCATCCGCGCCGCAGACCGCTCCCCCATCGCGCAGCGCCCCGCAGTATGTAAACAGGAAGCGCCACAGCACCTCGGACGTGATCGTCTCGTTGGCGTGGTGCCCCGCAGTGAGGAGCAGCTTGCGGTCGCCGCTGCCGATCTGGAGCGCGTGGATGGGGCGGCCATAGGCCGTCCGCGTCAGCTCGTGGATGTAGACGAACGGAAATTCGCGCCGCAGCCGCCGGAGGTGTTCCGCCTGCCGCTGCGACGTAAAATAGCCCGGTATTTCCAAACAACAGTCCATAAAAAATCCCTCCGGCATCTATTGTATGCCGGAGGGATCGTCGATTTTACGCGAAACCGGTTGCCGCCTGAAAAATCAGCCGCTGCACCGCAGCCGCCTGCGCGCCAATGATTTTTCCGTCAAGACAAGGTGCAGATCCGGCCTCGCGCGGCGAGAGATTTTTCGTTCTGGCAAGGCGTGCGCTCGTTCTTGTGCGCCGATGATTTTTCCGTCAAGCCCGCAGCAACGCCGCATTGGCGGAAAAGGCGCGGCGCTTTTACAGTTTTTCGAAAATAGCCTTCATGCCGCGATAGGTCATATAGCAGTCCAGCTTCGCGACCGTTTCGAAGGGGGCATGCATCGAGAGGACCGGGACGCCCGCATCGAGCGTGTCGATGTTGCGCTTGGCCATGTATTTGGCAACGGTGCCGCCGCCGCCCGCGTCGGTCTTGCCAAGCTCGGCCATCTGCCAGATCACGCCCTCGTCGTTGAAGAGCTTGCGGATCTTGCCGACGACCTCGGCAGAGGCATCGGACGCGCCGCCCTTGCCGCCGGAACCGGTGTATTTGCAGAGGCCGATGCCATAGTTGGCGTAGGCGGAGTTGCGGCGCTCATAGACCTCGGAGAAGTTCGGGTCGTAGGCGGCAGTGACGTCGGCGGAGAGGCAGAAGGAATGCGCCAGGCACTCACGCAGGCCGACGCCCTGCGCGTGGCAGAGGGAGGCCATGACGTATTCGAAATAGTCGCCCTGCATACCGGAGACGCCTTCAGAGCCGATCTCTTCCTTGTCGGCGAAGATGCAGACGGCGGTCTTTTCGGGCTTGTCGAGCACGAGGAGCGCGGCCAGCTCGGCGAAGGCGCAGACGCGGTCGTCATGGCCGTAGGCGCCGATCAGGCTGCGGTCGAGTCCAATGTCGCGGGCGTTGGCCGCGGGGACGGCTTCGAGCTCGGCGGAGATGAAGTCCTCCTCGGTGATGCCGTATTTCTCGTTCAGCAGACGCAGGACTTCGACCTTGACGCGGTCAGAGCCGTCGTCATCGCGGAGCGGACGGGAGCCAACGAGAATGTTCAGCGTCTCGGACGGAATGGCCTCATTGAGGGGCTTTTTGCCCTGTTCGCGGCCAAGGTGCGGGAGCAGATCGTTGATGACGAGCTGGGGGTCCTTGGGGTCGTCGCCGATCTTGACATAGATCTCGCTGCCGTCGCGGCGGACGACAAGGCCGTGCAGCTCGAGCGGGACGGTGACCCACTGGTATTTGCGGACGCCGCCGTAGTGGTGCGTCTTGAGGTAGGCCAGCTCGGCATCCTCGTAGAGCGGATTGGGCTTGAGGTCGAGCCTCGGCGAGTCGGTGTGGGCCGCACCGATGTTCGCGCCCTCGGAGAGCGGCTTCTGGCCGATGATCATGAGCATGATGGCCTTGCCGCGGTTGTTGTAGTAGAGCTTGTCACCGGGGGCGATATCCATGCCCGGCGTGTAGGGCTTGAAGCCCTTCGCCTCGGCGAGGCGGATGGCGGAGACGACGCATTCGCGCTCGGTCTTCGAGACATCGAGGAAGGCCTTGTACTGCTCGCAGTAGTCGTTCATTTCCGCTTCTTCGACAGCGCTGATGCGGTCGAGGCCGTTCTGGGGCTTGTATAACAGCGCGTTACGCTCTTCTTTGGTCATAATGTCCTCCTTATTTTATGGCTTGGAGCCATTGTTCACAGGTTTGTTGGAATGCTTCCGGCGTGCCGCTGTTTTCCAGCACAGCACCGCAGGAAGCGCGGTAGAATTCGTCCGGCTTCTGCGCGTCGATGCGGCGGCGGGCATAGTCTTCTGGGATGCCGTCGCGGGCCATGATGCGCGCGAGGCGCAGCGCCTTCGGCGCAAGGACGGCGACCGTCGTATCGCAGAGACCGGCAAGGCCGGATTCAGTCAGATTGATTGCGTCGATGGCGAAATAGGGGCGGCTTTGCCCGGCCTGTTCGGCCAGAAGCGCCCGCATTTTCTCACCCATGTGGTGATAGACGATGGCGTTGAGGCGGGAGAGCGCGGCGGGATCGGAAAAGACCCGGTTGCCGAGCTTCGGCCGGTCGAGGCTGCCGTCCGGCAGGAAGATGTCCCCGAAGGCCTCCATGAGCGCGGCGCGCATCGGCGCGTTCTCGCGGAGCATCTCATAATAAAGCGCGTCGCAGTCGACCGTGTAGCCGCCGTGCGCCTCGATGACGCGCAGCAGCGTTGTTTTCCCACAGCCGGTTGGGCCGGTGATGCCGATGATGTGCATGGCTATACCTCGATGATGTGGAAGCCGGCGGCCTTTTTCAGCCGGTTGCCCACGGCAAGTCCCAGTCCTGTCGCGTCCGGGCACTGCGCCCAAATCGCCGTGACGGGTTCGTGGTCAAATTCGCGCAGCGCGTCGAACACGCGGCGCGCCTGCTCCGATTTGTCCCCGGCGGGGCCGAGGTCATGGACGGTGCAGTCCGCGAACTGGGCGCAGAACTCTGAGAAGCAGATGACGCCGTCGCCGGGCCGGACATGGGCGCGGAGATAGGCGGCGCTCGCCGCCGGGGCGCCGGTCACGACCGTGACGGGGGCCTTCGGCGCGTAGTGCCGGTATTTCATGCCGGGAGCCTTGGGCCGTTCGCCGTCGGCCAGCTTCGAAACGACGGCTTTGTCGACCGCGACCTCGCCGAGCACTTCCTCCAGCGCCTCGAGCGGCAGTCCGCCTGGACGGAGCAGGCGCGGCGGCGTGACCGTGAGGTCGATGATCGTGGACTCGACGCCGACCGCACAGGGGCCGCCGTCGAATACGCCGTCGATCTTGCCGTCCATGTCCTCGCGCATGTCGGCGAGGCAGGTCGGGCTGGGGCGGCCGGAGGTGTTGCCGGACGGGGCCGCGATGGGCACGTCGGCTGCGCGGATGATGGCGAGCGTGATGGGATGGTTCGGGCAGCGGACGCCGACGGTGTCGAGGCCGCCGGTCGTGCGGAGCGGGACGATGGGCTTGCGCGGCAAAATCATCGTCAGCGGGCCGGGCCAGAAGCGTTCGGCGAGGCGATGGGCGCTTTCGGGGACGTCTTTGCAGTAACGCTCCAGCCACGAGGCGTCCGGCACGTGGATAATCAGCGGGTTGTCCTGCGGGCGGCCCTTGGCCTCGAAGATGTGCAGCACGGCTTCCTCGTCGAGCGCGTTGGCCCCGAGGCCATAGACCGTCTCGGTCGGGATGCCGAGCAGCCCGCCGCGGCGGATAATGTCCGCTGCCGCGGCGATGTTTTCCGTTGTCGGTTCGGTGAAATAGATCGTGTTCACATGGAATTCCTTCCTAGTTGATAATAGATGCACTTTATGTAGGGGCGGACGACTCTGTCCGCCCGATATGCGCCCCCATTCTTTTCTTTCTCTTTTTGAGAAAGAAAAGAACCGCTGCGCCCGGGGAAGAAAAGAAAGAGAATTTTCGAAACCGGAAGTGCAAACCGTGCCGCCATCATGTGACAACTCATGGAATCGGCCTGATTTGCCCGCACTTACTCACCCTTCCGTGCGCAACTACGCGCCGCACGCTATCTTGATGATGGCGGGCAGGCGGCATTTTACGGATACGGTTTGAAAGGGCCGATGAGGGCATCGGCCCCTACAAGGTGCGGTGGGGGTTGGACGTCGCTTATTCGTCCTGACTGTTTTGCAGCTTCTCGGCCTGGTCGGCGGTGACGAGGGCATCGATGAGTTCGTCGAGGTCGCCGTCCATGATCGAGTCGATCTTATAGAGCGTGAGGCCGATGCGGTGGTCGGTGACGCGGCCCTGCGGGAAATTATAGGTACGGATGCGCTCGTTGCGCATGCCGGTGCCGACCTGGCTGCGGCGTTCGCTGGTGACGGCGGAGCTGATCTTCTCCTGCTCGATCTCATAGAGCTTGGAGGCGAGCATCTGCATGCACTTCTCGCGGTTCTGCACCTGCGAGCGTTCCTCCTGACAGGCCACGACGATGCCGGACGGCTTGTGGATCAGGCGCACGGCGGAGGACGTCTTGTTGATGTGCTGTCCGCCCGCGCCGGACGAGCGGTAGACCTGCATTTCGATGTCCTCGGGCCGGATGTCAACCTCGGCCTCCTCCATCTCGGGCAGGACGGCGACGGTCGCCGTCGAGGTATGGACGCGGCCGCCGGATTCGGTCTCGGGGACGCGCTGCACGCGGTGGACGCCGGACTCAAATTTCAGGCGGGAATAGGCGCCCTCGCCCGAAATTTCAAAATCGGCCTCCTTGACGCCGCCGAGCTCCGTCTCGTTGTAGTTCAGCAGGCTGACCTGCCAGCCGCGGCGCTGCGCGTACATCGTGTACATGCGGTAGAGGCTGTGGGCGAACAGCGCCGATTCCTCGCCGCCGACGCCGCCGCGGATCTCCATGATGACGCTCTTGTCGTCGTTCGGGTCGCGCGGGAGCAGCAGTATTTTCAGCTCGTGTTCGAGCCGCTCACAGTCCTGCTTTGCCGCGGAAAATTCCTCCTGGCAGAGGGCCTTGAGCTCCGGGTCGCCGGCGTCCATCAGCTCGCGCGCCTCGGCCATCGCCTGCTCGGCGGCCTTATATGCGCGGTAGGCTTTGATGATCGGCTCGAGCTGCTTCTGTTCTTTCAGCAGCTTGGTCGCGGCCTTGGGGTCGGCGTAAAAATCGGGCTGCGCGGCCCGTTCTTCCATTTCCATGTAGCGTTCTTCGACAAGACGCAGTTTTTCCAGCATAGAGATTCCTCACAGTTCAATATCATATCTATCATATCGCATTTTTCGGGATACGTCAAATATTGTGCAGGATTTTGCCCATACTATTGCAGAAGGAAGTGATGAGATGCGGCGGATCTGGGCGATGGTACTGGCGCTGGCGCTGCTGGCCGCGCCGGTGCAGGCGGCGGAGGACGAAAAATGGGTGGCGCTGACGTTTGACGACGGGCCGAGCGGCGCCCTGACCGAGCGTCTGCTCGACGGTCTGGCGGCACGGGATGTCAAGGCGACGTTTTTTGTCTGCGGATACCGCGTGGCGGAGTATCCCGCGGCGCTGCAGCGGATCGCCGCGGAGGGCCACGAGATCGGGCTGCACAGCGAAAAGCACGATTATATGCAGAAAATGGGATATGAAGCGGTGCTGGACGATCTGACGCGGTGCCGCGCTGAGGTCGCAGAATGCTGCGGCGCGCAGGCGCGGCTGTTCCGCCCGCCCGGCGGACTTTACAGCGAGACGGTGCTCCGCGCGAGCAGCGAGCTTGACCTGTCGGTCATACTCTGGTCGGTCGACCCGGAGGATTGGGACGCGAAGAAGGCGGCGAGCGTGCTGCCGACGATCCGAAAGGAAGTATTTCCGGGGAGTATCATTCTGATGCACGATCTGCACGAAAGCTCGGTGGACGCGGCGCTGACGGCCATCGACGAGCTGTGCGCACAGGGTTACCGCTTCTGCACCGTGTCGGAGCTGGCGGAGAAGAGCGGAACGGCGCTGCGGCCCGGCGAGATCTACAGCAGTTTTCGTACCGTTGACGAATCGCAGAAAAACAGGTAAAATATAAGAAAAAATTTCTGATCTATTCACTGGCAGAAAAATGTCCGCCATCATCAAGATCGCGCGCGGCGTTGTAAAATTCCAAATGGCCAAATTGTGACCCAGTGAAACGGTCACAATTTGGAAAGGAAGAAGAAGGCTGCGGATATGGAGCTTTCGCCGCCCCGGCGGAAGCGCAATGCAGCTGGCTTCTTCTGACGCCGCGGCGGTTCTTTTCTTTCTCAAAAAGAGAAAGAAAAGAATGGGGGCGCAAAAAGCGGGCGGACAGGGTCGTCCGCCCCTACGGATCCTATCGAAAGTGCAGCGGAAAATCGAAAAACGCGATATTTTTTACATACAGGAGGCTATTATGGACAAGAAGGCGCTGCGGGCGGAGATCCGCGCGAAAAAGCGCGCGCTGACAGAGGAGCAGATCGTGCGTTACAGTGAAGAACTGGCGCAGAAGCTCTTCGCGCATCCGTTCTATCAGGCGGCAAAGAGCATCTACGGCTACATGAGCTACAATCAGGAGGTCCGCACCATGCCGATTCTGCGTCAGGCGCAGACGGACGGCAAGCGCGTCGCCGTGCCGAAGGTCTACGGCGACGAGATGAAGTTCCTGTGGCTCGACGACCTGAACCGCACGGTGTCCGGCGCATACAACATCCCGGAGCCGGTGGGCGATGAGCCGGAGGCCACGGACGAGACGGCGCTGATCCTGATGCCGGGGCTCGCGTTTGACCCGGAAGGGCACCGCTGCGGCTACGGCGGCGGCTTCTATGACAAGTATCTCGCGGCGCATAAGGAGCATCCGACGATCGCGCTGTGCTACGGCTTCCAGATGTATGAGCATCTGGACGTGGACGAATTCGACATCCCGGTGGACGCGGTGATCGCGGCGGAGGAGGATGCGGAATGAAGATCTGGATGATCGTTGCGGTCTGCGCGTTCGTATTCCTGGTGTGCTTTTTGTTGGACACGCTGTTCAAGCATCTGTTCCCGAAGTCGAAGCTCGAGAAGAGCAAGACGGCGGTGCGGCCCGCGCGGCGGAGCGCGACGTTCGGCGTGATCTTGCTGTTCGTGCCGGTCGTGGTGCTGCTGTTTTTCATGCCGGAGGGCGGCGACACGCTGCTGCTCATCGGCTGCATCGCGGCGCTGATCTTCGGCGTCATTTTGCTGGTGAACTATTTTTCCGTCACCATTTACTATGACGACGAGAAATTTTTGTATAAAACGCT
>CAJMLC010000003.1 GCA_905214155.1 uncultured bacterium
CGCTTATCTCCACCAGAAAAGTCCTGAAATCTCACGATTTCAGGACTTTTTCTTTGCTTTCTTCCGCAAATAGTCAATTTCTTTTCTTCGCTCATGGAGCGTTCAAGTTCTCCCACCGTAAGGCCAGCAGTTCTCCGCGACGCAGGTCCGTGGTCAGTTTCAGATACATCGGAGCAAGAGTCCCATGCTCTCTCGCCGCACTCAGGTATGACCGGATCAAGATTTCATAAGCTGTTTCACTCTCAACACCAAGACTCAGGAGATATTCCAGCACATCTTCTCTGCAAGCAATAACCTGTTCTGTTGCCGCTGCTCCGATACGGTCAACGCCAGGAGCGCATACGGCAAGTGGTCTTCCAATGGCAGCTTCATAGGTGTGTTCCTTTCTTCTGAGCAGGACGTTCGTGCCTGCGGAATAGTGTATGCGGCAGGTTTCCGTGTGCTAACGCGGAGAGCAGCATAAAAATGTCCGAAACGGGGATGAACAAAAATGACGGCATCAGGCAGCGAGTGAACAGATTTTTGCGGCAAGCACCGTGCTTGATGCTGTGCCCTAAAACGGCAAGGCAGATCACTGCGCCGAGGCCCATCACAAGCGTCACGAGCATACTGCTGTAACAGGAAAAGATCGTCCGCACAGTCAGCGGCGCTGCCTGCGCCGTCAGGATCAGCCGCACAGCACCTAACACGGCGAACAGCGCTGTCAGCATACACATCCAGCGCAGGATCACTCCGCCGCCGATCCCCAGTCCGCCGCCCCAGCAGGCGCCGGCCCGCCGGCACCATGCCTCGTAAATACGCAAATGCAGTTCATTCTGATGTCCCTCGATAAAACCGCAGTTGGAGATAGCATAAAGCTTGAAATGGCATGGCTGTTCCTGACAGAGCTGTTCTGCCTGCTCTAAAAATGCGGTGATGTGCGCCGGTGCAGCATCTACATAGACCGGCGCCGAGATCACAACAGCGTCCGCCCACGGAAGCAGTTCAAAAGCCCTTCCGCAGTCTCTTGCCCCGCGGAGCGGATGAACCTTGACTTTGCACCCTGTCAGAAACAGCCGCAGCAGGGATGAATAAAATGCAGAAGCGCTGCCCTTGGATCTTGGACTGGCATTCAGGATCAGAACATTCATCTGTTTTTTATCACCTCCGTCAGGAACTCCGGCTTTTCCGCAAAGTACACCTGCACCGAAGAAAAGCCCATATTGACCCGGTTGGCCTCAACCAGCCTCATGGCCGTTTCACGCTCAAAGTCCGTAACGGCACCATAGAAGCAAACTGTAAGCGTGGGGCGATTTTGATAGCGCAGCGGATGGTGGACACGCCCGCTGCGATAGGTGAAAAACGGAAGACTGAGCGATATGGCACGATCCAGCACCTTCTTGACGCCGGGGCTGAATCCTCCGTAGCAGCATCGAGAGAGAATGATGACCTTTTTACAGGTTCCTATTTGCGCACCGACCGTTTGCAGATCGTCCTTCATCACGCACTGCCCCGGCGATGCCAGCCAGCAGCGAAAGCAGCCTTGACAACAGGCTGCTTTCTTGTTTGCGTCAATGACGGAAAAGCCGCTGGTATCCGGCAAAACAGCGGAGAGTACGGTCGGTATTAAATCGTGGATAAAAATCGCTGCCATGGTGTGTCCAGATAACCCTTTCCTTAGAAATAGCATTTGCGTCCGGTTCACTGCTGTTCACCGGCTTTTGGCTTGAATACGAATGGAGCCTGTTGCAGACCGTGCTTTTACTGTCACGGCATAGCTTCCGCTTTCCGCGATGTTCACGGTGAAATCCGTTGCGCTTTGCCCGTTCCCGGAATATAGAACGTTCCCATCCGGTGCTTGGATTTCCAGATGAAGTGTTCCGTTTTCCGTCTCGATGTGGACGGCCAGCACATCCCCGGCGTTCAGCGTCATCGTGTGCCCATCGGTTCCATTCATGTACTGTGCGTCCAATCGGTAAGCGTTCGGCTCTTTCGTGACGCTGCCGGTAAAGTGCGATGGATCGCGAAAGATCAGGAATGCGGTGCCTGCGGCAAGCAGCACCGCTGCAAGTACGCCGAATACCATCGTCCGTTTTTTCAAATATGCTCACTCCGTTCGCGCATCGTGCAAAAGGCTCTTGCACGCTCTGAATGCGAAATATTTGTCTGCTTAATTTGTCTCAGCGGCAGTCGCCTCACCAGGAAGGCGGGAGAATTCTTCGTTATAAACGAGACCGCCATCTGCATAGAACCAGACAAGGCTGGCAGCGCTGCCGTCGGCAAAGGCGAATTCCGCGGTCAACTCGCTGCTGCCGTCTTCGTCCAGATCGGTAAAGTCGCAGCTTTTCAGCGCGTCCTTCGCCCCGGGCAGCGTGAGTGGGAAGCGCGCAACAGCGAGCAGCTGCCCGCCGCCGGCGGCGTCCCACAGGCAGATCTCCTCCTCGGTCACGGCTGCGAAGGCTTCCTTTTCCTCGCCACGCAGGGGCAGCGTTCCAACGTCAGAACGCAGTTCCGGCTGCGAAAGCAGCTGCACCGACTGATACCGGCAGCCGCCGACATAGAATGAAATGGTGTAGGTCTTACGCACGCTTCCATCCAGCAGGGCCGTCAAAACGACTGTGTCGCCGTCAAACGTCTTGCTCTCCAGCTGCACGTCCAGATCTCCGCCGAAGGCCCCTGCCATCGGCGTGACGACGACGCCGCGTCCAGCGTCATAGAGCGGGCATTCGGAAATATCAAAGGAATACCCCACCAGATACCGATCCAGCGTCCTGCAGATCGCATCGGCAGAAAAGATGTAGCTGCTGTCTTCCGCGTGATAGCAGGCATTCAGTGCCTCCGGCTCCACTCACGCCAGAAACAGCAGATACATCTGCTGTGAGGTCAAATCGCGCGGTGTGTCAAACGTAAAGCCGAGCCCGCTCAGCGCAAGCTCCGGCAGGCGGATGAGCGTGTCCGCCGCGTAATCGTCGGAAATGCGCGCCGGATCGAGCGTCCATTCCAGCTCCTGCGGCTCAGAAGCTGCGGGTGCTTCCGCTTCCGACTGCTCCGGCTGTTCTAATGTGTCTGTTGTTCTTGTCGCGGCCGGTCTGCCGCACGCGCTCAGCGCGAGCAGCAGCATCAGGGCCGCGCCCAAAATGAATATTTTCTGTTTCATAATCGTTCTCCTTATATTTGGATCTGCGCCGGAACGGCAATGCGGATGCGCAGTCTTCCGTTTTCATCGTCCGCTGCGATCGTGCCGCCCCTCTCTTCCGCCGGCAGCTCTGCGTTGGAGAGCCCCTGGCCGGCGGCGCCGCGGGCGAGCTCCTTCACGTCGCACAGGGCACATTTGCGGCAGTGCGTGGCCAGCCTCTGGCACAGGCCGAGAGAAAATTTGGGCGTTCTTGCCTCTGGCCGCGCAAGATAACGGTCAAGAAAAGCGTCTGCATCATCGTTTCCTGTTCGATTTATTGCTTTTGGCGATCTCTTTGAATTTCGTGCGTTTGGACTCCAGATACCGGCTGTTGTCCGCTGCATAGTCATTTTCCGTTTTCAATTTCCGATAGGATGCAAGGCGGGCTGCATCCAACGTTCCATCTGCAAGCGCGCGCAGAACGGCGCATCCCGGCTCTGCGGTATGGGTACAGTCGGTATATCTACACGCGCGGGATAATTCCTCAATATCCGCAAACGCCGTGTCGATGCCGTCGCCGCTGTCCCACATGCCAAGCTCGCGCATACCGGGCGTGTCGATGACAAAAGCTCCGTTGGGGAGCTGAATCAACTCCCGGTGGGTCGTTGTGTGCCGCCCCTTGTCGTCATTTCCGATCTCGCTTGTGGCGATGCTGTCTGTGCCGGTCAGCTTATTGATGAGCGTAGACTTTCCAACGCCGGAGGAACCAATGAACGCCACGGTCTTGCCCGGCAGAATAAAGTTCATGACCGCTTCATAGTCCTCATCCAGCGAGGAGATCACCAGCACATCCACACCCGGCGCGGCATTTTGCGCCTCAGTGATTTTGCTTCCTACATCGGAACAAAGATCCGATTTCGTCAGAACCACCACAGGCGCTGCGCCGCTGTCGTAAGCAACAGACAGATACCGCTCCAGCCGCCGGATATTAAAGTTGTTGTTCAGAGACATGCAAAGAAAGGCGGTATCAATATTGGCGGCGACGACCTGCTCCTGCTTTTGTGTGCCCGCTGCTTTGCGGAGAAAACAGCTCTTTCGCGGAAGCAGCCCCGTAATGACGGCATTGCTGCCGTCCTCCGGCCATGCGGCAATGACACGATCCCCGACCGCAGGATAGTCGGATACCGTTTTCGTCTCATACCGGTATTTGCCGGAGATCTCGGCCAGCTTTACCGCTGTACCGCTTTGGATCTTATAAATGCCTTTTTCCTGTGAAATGACTCTTGCTTGCAGCTCGTTCATGCGTATGTCTCCTTCAAATTTGTTTTGCCGTCTTCGCCCAAAAAGCATCTGCTTATCACGCCGGTACGGAGGCTGTTGAAAGTGGTCAGCGGATTTCGATCGGCGCCGCATTTGCCGCAAAGATCATGGCGTCATAGGCATCCTGCGGGATACGCTGGACGCGATAACTTCTCGGAACGAAATTCATCAGAACGCTGTAGGACTCACCCAATGACCCCATGGAAATGCTATTGGCAATATACTCTGTAAGTGCAGAGCCTTCCGGCACTTTGGAAAAATCCAAAAAGCTGACATCAAAGCTGCATTTCTTCGATGCTTTGGCAAGCGGGTCATAGGAGTAAAAGGTATGGGTGATCCGCTTTCCGGTATACGGCTTCGGAAGATTGCAAACGGACTTGTAGAAATCTGTCCCAATGGCAAAATAGCCGCCGCCCAGTTCTTCGGCAAGCAGACTGCCGAGCACCGGCGTCCCGGCATTTTCGCACTGCATGATATGGTTGTTGTGCCCGGAGATCAGGATGCGACTGTTTCCGCGTGCCTGCTCCTGCTGCAAGATCCAAAGGGTGTTCTCTGCCATCATTCGGTCGCGCTGTGCGTTCAACTCGCCGGAATCGTCTGCATATTTCCCAAGCTCGATATTCTGGAGCAGAATATCCGCGAAATGGATCGCCTGCGCATCCTCCGGCGGCAGCTGCTCTTTGACCGCAGTGATGATCTCTGCGCGCTGCCCGGCGGTGTAACCGTCCGCGTAATTGTTCGTTTCGCTGTTCCACATCTTCTCAAAATCGGCGGTATCAATGTCTGCCTGATGCAGCGCTTCCAGCAGATAGCGGTAGCTGTACGCACGCTGTTCCATATCGAAGCCGTAGAAGCGGAGATCTTCGCCCGGCGCGGTGGACGCATTGTAATCACGCATCCATTCCACTAAATTCTCCATTTCTTCGGTGCGATAGATCGCGAAGCCGGTGGCGGAGAGGGCCTCTGCGGCCGTGCCGCCGCTGCCGTGAATATAGCGGTCGATCGCCTCGCAGCCGTCGAAGTCTCCCTCCAGCGCAAAGGCGCGCACGCCGTATTTCTCTGCCAGCACTTGAAATACATCCAGCCAAAGCTGCTGAAATTCCTTATTTCCGTGGGTTGCCTCACCCAAGGCGACGATTTGTACCTCATCGGGGGACCGTAAGCTCGGAAACAGCGGCGGCATATTTTGCAAATTCTTCTGTGTCGGCGCAGTTGCCTGTCCCGAAGCCGCCAAAGCGGGAGTAGGTTCCCGCGATGACTGCGATGACCGCAGCCATACACAGCACAACGATCCAGCCTGTATGTTTTTTTCGTTTTTGTATGGTCATTTGCCTTTCTTACACGGAGCTGTTTTTTGATGCTTTTCAGTTTTACAAAATTGGTCAGTCCAGCGCACAAAGGTCGGACTGCTCGTATTGGTGTGTTCCCGGCAAGCCCTTTTTGTAATTCCAGCATACGATCGCATCGTGCAGGCCCTTCCCGGGATTGTCTGCGAAGAAGTCGCGGATGTATGTGTTGTACTCAAACTGCCTGCCGATCTCCGTTTTGGTTTGTTTCTTTTCCTTGAAGTCTTTTCCGATTTTTTCACAGAAAAACGCACGGTGTTTTTCGGAGCGGACGATATTCGGTTCTATGACCGTGTCCTCGGTGAGCGTGCCAATCATCACAGCCGATATTCTTCTGGGAGAGGGTTTCTGCGCCTTTCCCGTGTCCAGAAAGTATGCGATTCTATCTGTGAGTTCTGCTTTACTGCCCGATGCCGGCAATCTGTTTTCCTTACAAAAGTCGGCAAGCTCCTGCTTCAGATAATAAAAGCTGCGGGAAGTAACTGCATCCAGTTCTTTATTCAGCTTCGGTCGTTCACGCATCTGTATTTGCCCTTATATAATAAATACTGCGCAGATTGATCGAAAACGTTGGTTAGGAATTGAGTTCCAGTCTCATGAGAATGAGCGTCTGCCAGCCGCTTCTTGCGCGGAAGCCTCTGGGATTGCGGCCGTATTCCCGGAAGCCGACCGATTCATACAGCCGGACAGCGGAGGCGTTCTCCGCTGCGACTTCCAGCTCTATTTGCAGATAGCCCGCGCGCTTCGCACATTCGATGCACGCGAGCGTCAGGGCCTTTCCGATGCCGCGCCCCCAGTAGGCTTTTTCGATTGCGATGCCGAAGTCTGCGCGGTGACGGAGCTTTTCCTGGTCGCCGATCGGTTCAAAGCCCGCTGTTCCGGCGATTTTACCGTCAATGAACGCGGCGATCTCGATGGCGTTTTTGCTTTCGCTGCGCGCCTTCAGAAATTCCGCTTCCTCCTGGACGGTGAACGAGTTTTCCTCCGGATAGGTCAGCAGATAGTCCGTTTCCGCGTGCGTGAGATCAAACGTGCGCAGCACCTCGGCAGCGTCAGTTTCATTCACACCGCGAAGGAGGCATCCTGTGCCGTCCTTCAGGATCATTTCTTTTTCGTATTGCAAGGGATATTGCCTCCTGTTCTCTTTGCGGCAGCACCGTATGGTATGACTGCTCCTTCCTGCGCTGTTTGTTGGAAAATTACGCTCCGCATGACGGAGCTTTCCTGATGGTTTCCTGCAGCAGATGCAAAAACCGTCCGGCGTGCGCGCCGTCCATCTGGGTGTGGTGGAATTGGAACGAGAGCTTCAGCGTCGTCCTGAAAAGTCCCTTATGATATTTGCCCCAGATGAGGAATGGGTTGTTGAAAATGCCGCTGTTCATGCCGACGGCCCCGTCGATCTCGGTATCCACGATGGCGGAGGTGCCGATGACCATGCGGTCGGTCAGGTCGTGGTTTTCACAGTTTTCCGCTGTCTCGTGTGTCAGGCGCAGATAATCGGCGCTGAACTGCGCAAGGTCAGCGGAAAACGGCACATCGCAGGAGCTGACCTCGCCGTTCTTATTCTTCACAATGGTGTTGACCGCGATGCTGTCATATTGCAGCAGCTCGCGCCCCACGGGGAGCAGGTAAAACTCCTTGATTTGGCTGGCCGCTTTCCCGATGCACCAGCAGAGCAGCATATTGAATTTCAGCCCGCGCTTGCGGCTGAGCCGGACAAGCGGCGTGACATCCAGCGTTTTGAAAAACGTCACCATGGGGTTTGGCGCGTTCATCCAGAGCGTATACGCCTCAGCGCGGGGCGTCGTTTTCGGGTCGATCACAGTCGGTTTCATTCTTCACGCTCCAATCCCGTCAGTGCAGGGAAACCGTCTGCTGATCGTGCGGACGGGGATAAACATGGTGATCCATCTGCTTTCCTCTATCCCTCATCGTACGTACGGTACACCACTTTCTGCATTGCTCGATCCTTGCGCCGTTATCGCTTTGCTCCATGTCGTAAGCAAACGTATGTAACAGCGGGCAAACAAAGTCGCCACATTCGCCGCAATGCCGCAGGCCTTTTTGTTCGCAGCAGGATTTCACGGGACAGCTGTCTGCCCAGAAGGGCTTTTCCATATACACGCACCCTTTGCAGCCCATCGCTTCCCGAAAGCTGCAATCGCTGCACCGAAGCCCGCATCTTGACTCGATCATAATTAGATTCCTCCTGTTCAGAACAGCTGTCCCGGCAGCTTCCGTTTTTCCTTTTTGGGGAAGGTCGCTTCAAACTGTTCAAAGGCTTCCGGGTCTTTGTAAGTTCCGGAGATGCCGTCCAGGAAGCCGGGCGTCAGCTCGCGGATCAGGAAATAGTCCGCCTCCGGGTCGTCGGCATAGCGCACGCCCTTTGTCTTGGCCGGGACAAAGCCGGATTTGCCGTAGAACAGAATATTGCCGGTGATGGCCAGCGCGCCCGCGCCCATTTCCCTGGCTTTTTCCATGGAGTAGTCGAGCAGCTGCTTTCCATAGCCCTGCCGCTTGTATGCGGGCGCAATGCCGATCGGGCCGAACGTCATGATCGGCACTTTTCGTCCGTCGCCGCAGTCGATTTCCGAACGGACATAGATGACCTGCCCGATCAGCTCACCGTCCAGCTCCATCACAAAGTCCAACTCCGGTACGAAGGCCGGGTCGTTCCGGTAGCAGTGCAGCACATAGTGCTCCATGCAGCCGGGGCGGTAGACATTCCAGAATGATTCACGCGTCAGGTTTTCAACGGCTCTGTGATCGTCTTTGGTTTCCAAACGAATGGTAATCTTCTTTTCTGACATGGTTTTTTCTCCTTTGTAATCACGCGGTTTTCAGTTTCAAGCAACGCAGGTGCAGGCCCAGCGCGGCATTGAAGCCTGTTGCGGCAAAGACGCTGAAACGCTCGACCACGCCGAAATATTCGGCTGGCACGAGCTTCATACCCAGTGCACCGACGAGCATCATGCCAAGGGCAACGCCTGCGCATACGCCGTAAGAACGGCAGCTCCTGCTTTTTGCTCCGGCGACGATGATCACGGTCAGCGATACGATGGACAGCAGCACCACCAGGGCGGTGACAGCCATGTGCATCACATCCTGAAAGGCACCCGCATACCCGCTGTCACTCAGCGGGAACATTCTGTAGCCAACAGCCGAGATCCACTCCATGACGGCAAACAGGTAAATACCCGAACGGAGCAGCTTCGTTTTCTGCCCCTGGATCCCAATGCAGACGACGGTCGCACAGACGACCTCGCATACATTGTAAAACGCGCTGAGCTGGTTCCACAGCGCCAGCGACGGCGCGTTTGCGGCGCTCAGGTCGCTGACCGCCTGCGCCATCCAGTTGTAGCCCGGATAGGCCAGCGGCGCAAATATGACCGCCGCCGTGTACGAAAGAAAGCTGACAACGCCCAGCAGCCCCAGCTTTTGCGTCAATGATTTTTTCATGGTTCTCCTCCTGAAAAAGGACGCAGTACTGACCACGCAAATTGTGGTCAGCACTGCGTCTTTGCGTCTGGCTGATCCATGATCTCTATTTGAAAATTCCGCGCGTTGATGATGCGCTCCTGTCTGCACTTGGGGCAGAAGAGCGGGAAATCCCGCAGCGCCGTCCTTTGCAGCAGCCTCAGCCGCGTTTTCGCACCGCAGACCGGGCAGAACACCCACTTTTCATCCGGCTCATGCATGACGTTCACCGCCTTTTGGATTGCCGCCATGAACCATGCGAAAAAAGAGCTGCACATGGTTTTGAAGTTTCTCCAGGCACTCCCCTTCCCGTTCCGGCTGCCGGTCGCACACGCCGATGAGCGTCAGCACCGGCGCCATATACATCATCGCCAGTGTGTCCGGGTCCGCGGCCCGGATCTCCCCCGCCGCAATCAGGGCGCGGAAGATCCCGGCGTGATAGTCCACAACGCGTTCCACATAGCGCCGGGAAAACAGCGCCGCCAACTCCGGTGAGCGGAATTGCTCAATGGTCATCATGCGGCGGAAGCGGCTGATGGCTTCGTTGTGGAGGGAATATTCGAAGATCTGCCGCACTTTTTCAAACAGCGCATCTTCGCTGATCTCCGTGAACACCGGAATGTCCTGCTCCGCGTTCTGCACGTGAATGTTGATCTGATCGGTATCCGCTTCGTATTGTGCCGCCGTAGATTCCATAATGGCATCAAAAATCGCTTGCTTACTGGGAAAGTGGTTGTAAAGAGATGGCGCTTTGATGCCGACCGCCTTCGCGATCTCGCCCACGCTGACAGAATCATAGCCCTGCGCGGAAAACAGCTCCAGCGCCTTCTCCAAAATCTTCTGCTTCGTATCTTCCTGTTTCATCGCCGCGCCTCACTAACTAATATTAGTTAGCTATATTATAGCTGCTTTTGGGGAGAAGTCAAGCAGCAGATGGACGCGGAGGTCTCCTTTTCCGGACTCCGGCAAATCGGGATCTCCGGCGGTATGGCATGAGGCGTCATCCGGCGCAGACGTCTTTTCGACTTTGCTCTCTGATCCATTGATCCAGGAACCGCATCTGTTCCTCTGTATGGAACCAATGCTCGCCACCGGGCATGACGGCCAGATCTGCGTGGTGTCGCCTTGTAAATGCAGATACCGTTTCGATGGATGTCAGGTGATCGTGCTCGCCATACAGAATACAGGTTGGGACATTCCAGATGATCGGATGCTGCCGCACATAGCAAAGATACTCCCAAGACAGCGTTTCTCCAAAATTTGTGGCGATTTCCCGTTTCTCGGCAAGTTCCTGTTCGGTCATATTCGACCATTGCATCATCTTGCAGATCAGGTTTTCCATATCCACGATCGGAGCGATGAAATAGGCCCGGTCGACCAGCGTTTCATCCAGCGAAGATCGCGCAAAGAAAGCCCCGATGCTGTTCGCGATCAAGATGAGGTGCTCACACCGATTTCTCTGCCCGGCAAAAAATGTGAAAAACTCTTCTTTGGCTTCCCAAGGCGTTTGCGAACAGTAATCAAAGCCGATCACCTCGTCCTTCGGAAATAGCAATTTATAGTGTTCGGCTTCCTGCGCCGAGCCGCCCTTTCCATGGACATAGATTACAAGATTTTGCACGGTATCCCCATCCTTTCATGATTTGACTATCATCAGGCGGCATAAAGGAAGCCCCTTCAGGGGCAGCCCGGGAAAGGAATGCGGTCGGCAAACCATTCAGCCCCCTGCAGGGACGATCGTCTGTAAAAAGCCCTTCTAGGGCTTAATCAAGCCTCCGGCTTAGCCGGAGGCTTTGACTGAACCAATCATTTGCGGGAATATCGGTCATTTGCGAAAGCACGGTGCGGGAGACGAACGGCTTCCGAGGCGCCTATCCGCCGATCGAAGATACTTCCGGGATGCTTTCTTCCAGCACATCGAGCACAATGCGCGCCGTATCGAGCGAGGTGAAGATGGTGACGCCGTTCTGGATGGCGCAGCGGCGGATGGCGACGCCATCTTCATAATGGACGCCGGAGAGAATGGCGCGGGTGTTGATGATATAGCTGACACGGCCGGAGCGGATGGAGTCCAGGATCTCCTCGCTCCCCTCGCTGAGCTTGCCGCGCAGCACCGCGGGGATGCCGTGGGCATGCAGAAAGGCGGCGGTTCCTGCCGTAGCCTCGAGGCGGAAGCCGAGCCTGTAAAACCGTTCCGCCAGCGGCAGCGCCTCGTCCTTATCTTCGTCTGCCAGCGTGACAATGACGACGCCATGATCCTTCAGTTCCACGCCGGAAGCCTCAATGGCCTTGCACAGCGCCCGGTTGAGCCGCCGGTCGTAGCCGATGGCCTCGCCGGTCGACTTCATCTCGGGTGAGAGATAGGCATCCATGCCGTCAAGCTTGGTAAACGAGAAGGCCGGGGCCTTGACGTACCAGAACTCCTTTTCCCAGCATGTCGGCTCCGTGATGCCCTGCTCCGCAAGCGTTTGGCCCAGCATGCTGCGCGCTGCAATGGCGACCAGGGGGCAGCCGGTGGCTTTTGAGAGGAAGGGCACGCTGCGCGAAGCGCGGGGATTGACCTCGATGACATAGACATGCTCGTCCGCGTCCACGATAAACTGGATGTTGAACAGACCCACGATCCCGATCCCGAGGCCCAGCCGGGTCGTATACTCCAAAATGGCTGCTTTCACGGCGGCAGACAGAGAGAACGGCGGATAAACGGACATCGAATCACCGGAATGGATGCCGGTGCGCTCGACGAGTTCCATGATGCCCGGCAGGAAGACCCGCTCGCCGTCGCAGACCGCGTCGACCTCTACCTCCTTGCCCACAAGGTATTTATCGATGAGCACGGGCTTTTCCGCATCGACGGCGAATGCGTTGGAAAGGTATCTGCGGAGCATGGTCTCATTGGCCACGATCTCCATCGCGCGGCCGCCGAGGACAAAGCTCGGCCGGACGAGCACGGGATAGCCGATCTCCGCGGCCGCCGCCACGCCCGCTTCCATATCCGTCACGGCAACGCCCTGCGGATTCGGGATCCCGAGCGCCTGAATGACTGCGTTGAACGCGTCACGGTTTTCGGCCTTTTCGATCGCGTCGCAGCCGGTGCCGAGGATGCGCACACCACGCCGCGCTAGAGGCTCCGCCAGATTGACCGCCGTCTGACCGCCCAGCGTGGCGATGACGCCGAGCGGCCGCTCGAGATGGACGATGTTCATGACGTCCTCACAGGTGAGCGGCTCGAAGTAGAGCTTGTCAGCCGCGGTATAGTCGGTGGAGACGGTCTCCGGATTGTTGTTGATGACGATGGCCTCGAAGCCGAGCTCCCGGATCGTCCGCACGGCATGGACCGTGGAGTAGTCAAACTCGACGCCCTGCCCAATGCGAATGGGGCCGGAGCCGAGGACGATGACCTTTTTGCGGTTCATAACGATGGATTCGTTTTCCGCAGCGTAGGTCGAATAGAAGTAAGGAACATAGCTGTCGAACTCACTGGCGCAGGTGTCGATCATTTTATAAACCGGGAAAATGCCTTCACGGCAGCGCAGCTCATAGACTTCGTCCTCTGTCCGGTGCCAGAGCTCAGCAATGTAGGAATCCGAGAAGCCCATGCGCTTGGCCTCGCGCAGATGGGGCACTGAGTTTTCATTTTGCTCCAGCTCGCGCTCAAAATCGACGATCTTCCGGATCTTGTCAAGGAAGAACATATCGATCTGCGTGACGTCACAGATGCGCGCAGGATCGACGCCGAGCCACATCAGCTGCGAGATGGCATAGAGACGATCATCTGTGCCGTTTTTGATATACTCCATGAGCTGATCGACCGTCATGTGCGCCGAGTCGAATTTTTCGAGATGGAGGTGGTTTTTCCCATCTTCGAGCGAGCGGATGCCCTTGAGCAGGCTCTCTTCAAACGTCCGCCCCACACTCATGACCTCGCCTGTCGCCTTCATCTGCGTGGAGAGCGTGTTCTGTGCGGCGGGGAATTTATCGAATGGGAAGCGCGGGAGCTTGGTCACAACATAATCCAGCGCAGGTTCAAAGCAGGCGGGCGTATTGGCCAGACGGATCTCGTCGAGGCGCAAGCCCACGGCGATCTTTGCCGAGACGCGGGCGATGGGATAACCGGTAGCCTTGGAGGCCAGGGCGGATGAGCGCGAGACACGCGGATTGACCTCGATGACATAGTAGCGGAACGAGTGCGGGTCGAGCGCGAACTGCACGTTGCAGCCGCCCTGCACGCCGAGTGCGCGGATGATCTTCAGCGCGCTGCTGCGCAGCATCTGAAATTCCTTATTGGTCAGCGTCTGGCTCGGTGCGGCAACGATGGAATCGCCGGTGTGGATGCCGACAGGGTCGAGGTTTTCCATGTTGCAGACGGTGATGGCCGTGTCGTTTGCATCACGCATGACCTCGTATTCGATCTCCTTATAGCCCTTGATGCTCTTTTCCACCAGCACCTGATGGACGGGCGAGAGCGCCAGCGCGTTTTTCACCTTTTCCGCCAGCTCCTCCGGTGTGTCGGCGAAACCGCCGCCCGTGCCGCCGAGCGTAAAGGCCGGACGCAGAATGACCGGATAGCCGATCTCCGCCGCTGCGGCGAGGGCCTCTTCCGCACTGTACGTGATGCGGGAAGGAACGACCGGTTCGCCGATGCGCTCGCAGAGCTCCTTAAAAAGCTCGCGGTCTTCTGCGCACTCGATGCTTCTCGCATCCGTGCCGAGCAGCTCGATGCCGCACTCGTCCAGAACCCCCTGCTTCCAAAGCTGCATGGCGAGGTTCAGCCCCGTCTGGCCTCCGATGCCGGGGACGATGGCGTCCGGCCGCTCGAGGCGGCAGATCCGGGAGAGATACGCCACGGTCAGCGGCTCCATATAGACCTTGTCTGCGATGCTGGTGTCGGTCATGATGGTGGCGGGATTGGAATTGGCCAGGATGACCTCATAGCCCTCCTCCCGCAGGGCCAGGCAGGCCTGCGTGCCCGCGTAGTCAAATTCCGCGGCCTGGCCGATGACGATCGGACCGGAGCCGACGACGAGGATCTTGTGGATGTCAGTGCGTTTCGGCATGGTCCTTTGCCTCCTTCATGCTCTGCAAAAATTCCGCGAACAGATAGGCGCTGTCCTGCGGCCCCGGTGCGCTCTCCGGGTGATACTGGACGCTGAAGACGCGATCCGCCGTGCATTTCTGGCCCTCCACCGTGCCATCGAGCAGATTCCGGTGCGTCACGGTCAGACCCGTACCGGCGAGACTGTCCTCGTCCACGGCGTAGCTGTGGTTCTGTGAGGTCATCTCGATCTTGCCGGTTTCGAGGTTCAGCACCGGGTGGTTTCCGCCGCGGTGGCCGAATTTCAGCTTATAGGTCTTCGCGCCGTAGGCCAGGGCGATCAGCTGGTGCCCAAGGCAGATGCCGAACAGCGGAAAGCGCCCGCGCAGGGCGCGGATGGTTTCGATGACCTCGGTGACGTCCTGCGGATCGCCGGGGCCGTTGGAGAGGAATACACCGTCCGGACGGAGTGCGGCGATGGTCTCCGCGTCCGTGTGATACGGCACGACCGTCACATTGCAGCCCGCTGCCGTGAGCGAGCGGACAATATTCAGCTTCATGCCGCAGTCGATGGCCACGACGTGAAATTGCGGATTGGCCGTCCGGGCGTACCAGCGCTTGCGGCTGCTGACACGGGCCACGGAGTCGTGCGGCACGGGCGTATCCCGGATGATCTCCAGTGCCTGCTCCGTCGGCGTCCCGGCCGCAGTGATGAGCACACGGCGGGAGCCGAGGTCGCGGATGCTGCGCGTAAGACGGCGCGTGTCGATGCCGGAGATGGCCGGAATGCCGTTTTCCTCGAGCAGCTCCGAGAGCGTGCGCGTGTAGCGAAAATTCGAGGGCATGTCGTTATAATCATACACCGCCAGCGCGCCGAGGCTGGGGTATTTGCACTCGAAATCCTCCTCCGTAATGCCATAGTTTCCGATCAGCGGATACGTCATGACCACGAGCTGATCCGTATACGACGGATCAGACACGATCTCCTGATAGCCTGCCAGCGACGTGTTGAATACGATCTCACACACGCGGTCGTTCCCCGCGCCGAAGCCATATCCATAATATTCGCTTCCGTCCTCCAGAACGAGTTTCCGATCCATTGCTCTCATTTGTTTGCTCCTCGATGTATATTTCCTTCGTGTATGAAATCATATCGCTTTCGTTCCTGTATATTAAATCATGAATTCCGCCATTCGGCAATCTCGAAAACATACAAAAATTTTTAGCCTTTTTGCTTGCTTTGCCCGTTTTCCACAAAAGCTGTGATTGTAACCTGACGCATCCGTTTCAAAAGCGGCATGGCGCAAACAAAACGCCCGGCAATACTGTGGGATCGCAGAGACTGCCAGTTCCGTAGCCGCAGCACAAGGATCCTGCAAGATTCATCACCCAGGTCGTGCTGCCGCTCAAAGAAGGCTGAATCGACCTCCTGCCGGTGCTGTTCCACGGAAGTATCGACGCCGAGAGCGAAGCGGGACGCGGCTCCGCCTTTTCCTGTAACGCTGTCCCGAAATGGTGAAAAAGCAAGAGACCGACACCGGCGTGTCAGTCTCTTGTTTTTTTCGTGCGCGGAAGGGTCACCGTCCGTTCTCTGCTTCCGGTCTCAAGGGGCCGTAATAATAGCTGGCCGTGGCGCCGCCGTCGACGAGGAACGTCGAGCCGCTGATGAACGCGCCCTTGTCGCTCATGAGCAGCTCCGCGACATTTGCGACCTCGTCCGCTGTGCCAGGACGACCTGCCGGGCATTTGGCGAACATATTCTTGTAGAAATCCCCGCGCGGGCCGTTGAACTCGTCCAGCGCCAACGGCGTGACGATGATGCCGGGCGCAATGTCGTTGAGCCGTGCGCCGCGCTTGCCCCACTCCACAGCCTGTGCCATGACGCGCTTCTCGTTGCAGCGCTTCGCCAGCTGGTAAGCGTGCAGCGTATCGCGGATATGCTCCGGCTGCAAGAAATCGAGAGAAAGCAGCTCCTCCGTGGGCGTGGTGGCAAGCTGCATATCCTGCTCCGCCGTCAGGGCGGGCATCCGCCAGCCGGACTGGCTGGAGATGGTCACGCCTACGCCGCCAGGAGCGATGACCTTGCCCACCTCCTCCAGCAGCACTGCTGTGCCGTAGAGATCGACCTTCAGGATCGCTTCGATCGGGGCCTGGCTGGGAGAAACGCCTGCGGCATTCACCAGCATTTTGATCTCACCGTACTCGAGGCCCTCGGCAATGAGATCCTGAATGGATTCCCGATTGGACAGATCCATCTCCACAGGAACCACATCAAAACCGGCCTCATTCATGGTCTTTGCAATGGCCTGTGCGTTCTCCAATTTCTTATCGCCTACGACGATTTTCATTCCCGTACCCATGCGGCGGGCAATGGCCATGCCAATCTGTCCGGCCCCTGCCAACAGCATCACTTGTTTCATCGTTCTGTCTCCCTGACCCATTTTTGAATTGCTGCTTTTGCACTTTCCACATCGCTCCCGTGGATGGCAAGGCCGCGGGTAACGACCGCACCAGGCGCGGCCTTCTGAATGTCCTGCACGGTATGGGAAAGGCCGCTGCCCTCGTGGGTGCAGAAGGGATGAATCGTCTTGCCGGTGAGATCGTAGTGTTCGAGGAAGGTGTAGACCGCCATCGGCATGGTGCCCCAATAGTTCGGGTAGCCCAGATAAATTTCGTCATAGGCGTCCAGACCATCGGGCAGACCCAGAACCTCCGGGCGAGCCTTTGCCTGTAAATCCGCCTTTGCCTCGGCAATGCAGGTGTCGTAGTCCTCGGAATACGGCTGCGCCTGTTCGATTTTGTAAAGCTCGCCGCCGGTCAGCTCGGCCAATATTCCGGCCGCCTTTTCGGTGTTGCCGACGGCAATGCGGCGATACGCGCCGCCGAAATAATTCTCTCCCGCGCGGGAGTAAAATGCGATCAATGCTGCCATATCAAAGCTCCTTTTCACTTCACGTTATGGGCTTATTGTAGCCGGTTCGGCGTCTGCAATCAATTTTGCTTTTGCGGCTTTCAGATAAGAAAAACTGATAGGAAGAGCGGCAGTGCCGTTTGTATGACAACTCTGCCGCTCTGAACATTACAGGATGGACATAAACCACTCCACGGTTTTCGGATCGTAGTGGGAGAAGAACAGGCTCTCACCGCCATCAAGGGCTTCGATCGCCGCCATATCCTCTGCCGTCAGCGTGAAGTCAAAGAGGTCAAAGTTCTGCTGCATCCGGTCCTTGTGCGTAGACTTGGGAATCATCACGACATCGCTCTGGAGCAGGAAGCGCAGGGCGGTCTGTGCAGCGGTTTTGCCATACTTCCCGCCGATCTCCGTCAGCACAGGGTTGGTGAACATATCCTTGCGCCCTTCTGCAAACGGGCCTCAGGATTCGATCTGGCAGCCATACTTCTTGAGATATTCTTTCGCGACCTTCTGCTGCTGGAACACATGCGTTTCGATCTGGTTGACGGCCGGCTTGATCTCCGCGAAATGCTGAATGTCCAGATACCGGTCAGGGCCGAAGTTGGAAACGCCGATCGCGCGGAGCTTGCCGGCCTTGTAGAGTTCCTCCATCGCGCGATAAGTGCCGTAGTAATCGCCGAACGGCTGATGGATGAGCAGCAGATCCAGATAATCGGTGCGCAGCTTGCGCATGGACTCCTCGATGGAAGCCTTCGCTTTCTCATAGCCCGCATTTGTGATCCAGACCTTGGTGGTCAGGAAAAACTCCTCACGGGGCAGGCCGGACTCCGCCAGAGCTTCACCCACACCCTCCTCGTTGTAATACGCCTGCGCCGTATCGATGCTGCGATAGCCGACCTCAATGGCATCCAGCACACAGCGCCTGGTATCCTCCGCCGGGGTCTGATACACGCCATAGCCGAGCTTGGGCATCTTGATCCCATTGTTCAAAGTTACATATTCCATGATACTGCCTCCAATTTTCTGAAAAGTGGATTTCTTCCTGATGGATAGCAGATCTTCGGCGTTGTACACTATTGATATTGCAATCTGCTTTTCAAAAAATAAAATGTATAAGAGGTGCAGCATGGTTGACCTTTATGAACTGAAACAGCTTACAGCCTTCGCCGATCTCGGTACACTGAGTAAGGTCGCCGAAGAATTTCATATCTCCACGCCCTCCATCACGCGCGCGATGCAGCATTTGGAGCAGTATTTCGGTGTGCCGCTTTTCACGCGCAGCAAGAACAAAATCGAGCTGAACGAAACAGGGCATCTCGCCGTGGAACATGCGCGAAAGCTCCTTGCCGAAGCGGAGCAGGCCGTCTCGCAGGTACGCGCCTTCGACCAGCGGCAGCGGACGATCGTTGTGAGATCCTGCGCGCCCGCGCCGCTTTGGGAGCTTTTGAAAGCGCTCAACGCCGCGCAGCCGGAAAAAATGGTTGCCTCCGCCATCTGCCAGAATGATGAGGTTCTGTGCGCATGGCAGGACGGCTCGTGTGACATTGCCATTCTGCCGTTTCCGCTCGACGGGGCAACGCCGTTTATGCGGGAAAACCTGTTTGTCTGCGTCCCGAAAGAGCACGAACTCGCCACACACAGATCTCTGACTTTTTCGGACATCAACGGCTTCAATTTTCTGCTGCGCACGGAGCTGGGCTTCTGGGATACCCTCTGCCGCGAAAAAATGCCCGCCTCCAAATTTCTGGTGCAGACGGACAATGCTGTGTTTGACGAACTGGTTCAGGCGTCCTCGCTGCCGTGCTTTAGCACGGATTATGGAAATCTTCAGGACGGCTATCCGGAGCGGATCAATATTCCGTTGACGGACGACGAAGCACATATCACGTTCTACCTTGCAAAGAAGCAGCAAAAGGCAGAGAAAGGATGTGTCCAGCGCGGGGGCGAGGCTTTCTAATCCCACCGTGGTCTTGCCGGAGCCGGACAAGCCTGCGATTTCAACGATCTTCCCCAGCGGAATATCTCCGCTAATTTTTCAAGCTGTAGATCATCGCTCCACGGATGGACGTTTTACCGATCACGTTTTTCGTTCCTCGGTTTTTCAGGATCGCTTTCGTCTTCAAACTGCCCTTTCAGCAGCTCGGCAAACTCCTCCACATAGCAGCCGGAGTTATCCTTTTCCAGAACGCGCAGTAATTTCGCAGGATCGGTCCTTCTCCCCGCACCAGAGGAAGCCGCACAATGGCATTTCCCATGGTCGGCAGAGCCGAGGCGCCTTCCCCGGGAAGAAAGCCCTTGCGGGAGAGCACCATCAGCCGGGCCTCCTCCATGTTTTCCGCATACAGAAATTCTCCCTGAAGCCCAACGATCGTCTGATAGTATTCCTGCTCCGTTTCTCTCTGTGCCGGGGACGCCACCAGAATGCAGGGGATGTTTTTCAGCTCTGCCGGGGTGATCTGCGAAAGCTGCGCCAGGGGGCTGCGGGCAGAGACCTCCACATAGCTTTCGCAGGTGGTCAGCAGCAGATTCACATACTCGTCCGAAAAGGCCCGCCGCTGGTCGTTCAAAATCAGGTCTGCCTGTCCTGCTCGCAGCATGGCGTACAGCTCCTCATGGTTGCCGGAAATGACCGACACATCCACATCCGGATGCTTCTCCGAAAACAGCTCCAAAGCACGGTGAAATTCGCCGCCGGTATAGCAGCGCAGATACTCGATCCTGAGGCTGTCCTGATCGCCCTTGGCGATTTTGGCGGCCTCGCTGCACATCCGTCCATAGTCCGCCGTCAGGATCAGGCTTTTCTGATAGATACGCGCCGGCAGGCGTCAGGGTAAAGCTGCGGTTTTTCCGTTCCAGCAGCCGAAAGCCCAGCTCCCGCTCCAGCGCCTGTACCTGCTGGGAAATGGCAGACTGAGAAATGAAATTTTCCTCTGCCGCTTCCGAAAAGCTGTTCAGTCGGACAACAGATTGAAAGTATTTGAGCTGTTTCAGCATTTTCCGCCCCACCTCGCTGTAGAATCTATATTTTTAGTATACACAGCGCAGCATCTGCGTCTACTGCCCCCACCCCCTGCGCCCTGCCTCACTGCGTACCTGCATCATAGACGGACGCCATGATGGCCCCGCCAGCCACATTGCCCACCACGGGGATAACAGCCGGCCGCTGGCGGCCGCATTTCTGGTTCCGCATCTGAGGGTGCCATTCTTTCTGTCCACGCCGCTGATCTGGCACGGCATAGACTGTGCACGTCTCTGAGCTTCAAAATCGGCTCCTTATTTCACCACCGGCAAAAAGCAGGACGGCAGCCACTTGGCTGCCGTCCTGCTATCTCATTGGATCAAAGGTTCTTCCTTGAGGCGGTAATATTTCCAGTCGACGAGGGTATCGAGGGCGGACTGCTGCGCATCGGTCAGGGCTGTGCATTCGCTGCCGTCCGCGTTCAGATAGCAGCCGTGCGAGATGACCGGGATCGTCCGGCGGAGGGATTCCAGCGTATCGAAATACGGGTCAAGCCCGGTCAGGCCGGTGAGCTCGTAGACCGCCGCACCGAGATAATTGCTGCTGACAACGTCCGGAAGCTCGAGCGCGTCAAAGTCGCAGTACGGCGCGTAGGCTTCGTTGGCCCAGAGCAGATAGGGCGTCTCATAGGTTTCGATGATCTCGTCCGTGGAGCCGGTCAGGCCGGTGGTCAGCCCCAGCTCGCGGTAGACGGCGTAATCCTGCCCGAGCGTCGGGCGATGGTCGCCATAGAAGACGAGCAGCGTCGGCTCGTCGCGCGTATCGAGATAATCGCAGAGCGCGGTGAGCATGGCCGTCGAATCGCGGACACCTTCGAGATAGACGGAGAGCGTTTCCATCGAGGTGTCGGAGATCGTGACAGAAAGGGGCGGCTTTTCGGGCTCGAAGCCGTATTTCGTGTACGGATACGCCTGGTGATTCTGGATCGTGACCGTGTAGGCAAAGAGCGGCTCCGCCGTGCTCAGGCGCGTGTCGAGGTCGGCGGTCAGGTGCGCGAGGAAGGCCGCATCGGAGATCATGGTGCCCTTTTTGTCGGCATCTGTATATGTCTCATTGAAGATGCGCTCGTCGACGCCGAGGTCGCGGTAGACATTGTCGCGGTTATAGAACCAGCTGTAGCCGGGGTGCATGAAATAGGTTTTGTAACCGGCGCGCTTGTAGACCTGCGGCAGGGCGTTGACCGCCTTGCGGATGACGCGGAACGAGGACGTGTTGCCCGGCGAGACCATGTTGGTCTGGATGCCGGTGAGGACGTCGAACTCGGTGTTGGCCGTGCCCGCGCCGAAGTTGCTGACGACGATATGGCCGGATCTGGCGCGGCCGGAGGCAGCCAGCACGTGGAAGCCGTGCGTCGGATTTTCCTCCTGGGTGTAGAGGAAGACGTCCTCGTCGGAGAGGTCGGTATACGCCTCGCACATGACAAAAATGACATTCGGGCGGACGGCGGGCGTTTCGTAAACTGCGTCGTCCGACGCGGCAAGGGCTTTCATGTCCGCGCTGCTGTAGCCGTCCGGCTTTTCAACGGAATAAAGATTGTAATTGTGCAGAAAACAATACGGGAAGCCGCAGAGGCGGAAGACCTCGGCGACGTTCGTCTTGCTCATCTCATTGCCGCGCTTGTTGTAAAAGCCGGTCTTCTGGTAGACATTCGGCACGCTCCAGCAGAAGCCGCCGAGCAGCACGAGTGCGCCCGCCGCGCGGACATACCAGCGCGGCTTCGGCGCGCGGATGAAATGCGCGAGGACGAAGCAGGCGACGCTGCCCAGCACGATGGCGATCAGAATGGGCCAGTGCAGGTCGAGCGTATATTCGCTCGCGGCGTTCATCGCCTCACGCAGAAGCTGAAAATCGTCGGGAACGAAGGGGTCATTACGGCAGTCGGTCTTGACCAGATTGACATAGGACATCAGATTGACGATCAGGCTGCCGAGTCCTGCTGCTGTGAACGGGTTACCCGTTGCACACCAGCAGAGCAGGAGCACAGCGCAGACCGGGAAACCATTGAGCAGGAACAGCACTTTATCGGCACAGAACATGGCTAACGTCTGGCTGAGCGGGCCGGGCTGAATGGCAATGACGGAGAGCGAGCACAGGACGCACGCCGCCGCCAGCACCAAAACGACGCCCCAAGCACGAAGCTCCGGGCGTGTTTTTGTCGAGTTCATACGATCACCCCTTGACGGAGCGGACAAACGCGGCTTTGTCCGCAGACTTGAAATAGGCGGAACCCGCGACAAGGACGTTGGCCCCGTGCGCGATGCAGATCTTGGCCGTCTCGGCGTTGACGCCGCCGTCGACCTCAAGCTCACAGGCGGGGTTCTTCTCATCGATGTAGGCGCGGACAGAGCGCAGCTTCGGCATCATATCGTGCATGAACGACTGGCCGCCGAAGCCGGGCTCGACCGTCATGACGAGGATCAGACCGCAGAGATCAAGAAACGGGAGGACGGCCTCCGCCGGGGTCTTCGGCTTGATGGAGATCGCGGGCGTGACGCCGCAGCCCTTGATGATCTCGAGGGCCTTGCGGGTATTTTCTTCGGTGTCGGCCTCGACGTGGACGGTCAGGATGTCGGCGCCGGCCTTGCAGAACTGTTCGACATAGCGGATGGGCCGGTCGATCATCAGGTGGACGTCGAGCGGAAGCTCCGTCACCTTGCGGATGGCGGCGACAACGGGCTGGCCGATCGTGATGTTGGGAACAAAAATGCCGTCCATCACGTCTACATGAACATAATCAGCCTTTGCAGGCATCATGGCGCGGATGTCACGCTCAAGATTGCCGAAATCTGCGGAGAGGATCGACGGGGATACCTTGGTCACCTTGGTCATAGGGAACCTCCTGTACGAAAAATGTAGGATCCTGCACAGCGCGCGGGCGCGCAGCATAGATATGAATGTGCGGCGCGCGTCCCGGGTAAGGCTCTCAAGACCCGCGCAGGCGGGATGCGCCGCTTGAAATAGGGGCTGCCCACGCGGCAGCCCCGGCGGAATTCGATTTCAGCCCTATTATACCGATTACGGCAGCGACTGTCAACGGCGTAAATCGCGAAGACAGCGCGGCACAATGATTGACTTTCCGCCGGGCTTGCGGTACTATGATATTTGGAAAAATAGAGAGAAATTTTAGCGTCAGTTGACAAGGGAAGGGACACCAAAGCATGGATAACGAGAAACAGAAACCGAGAAAGAAAAAGAAATCGTCAATTCCGATCTATGCGGTCGGGCTGGTGTGGATCTCCTACGCGATTGAGGGAAAGCTGACCAGTTTCGGCGGTGTGGTCGGCTGCGCGGTGCTGTCGCTGGTGGCCTATTTTGTGCTCAAGCTGATCTTCCCAGACAGGATGGAAGAAGCGGAGAAGCAGCCGGAACAGAAGACCGCCGCGGCAAAGCCCGCACAGGAGGCGAAGCCGGAGCCGCGGAAAGCGGAGCCGCAGGCGCCCGCGTCCACCGGGAATCCGGAGCTGGACGCAGTGCTTCAGCAGGGACAGGCCTCGGTGCAGCGCATCCAGGAGCTGAACGATGCGATCCCGGATTTCAAGCTCTCGGCGCAGCTGACGCAGCTGGAGATCCTGACGCAGAAGATCTTCGACTATGTCCGGCAGCACCCGGAAAATCTGCGGCAGATCCGGCAGTTTTTGAACTACTATCTGCCGACGACGATCAAGCTGCTTGAACAGTACGTCGTGCTGCAGAATCAGGGCATGCGCGTCGGCAACATCGACGAGGGCATGACGAAGATCGAAAACATGCTGGAAAAGGTGATCGCCGCGTTCCAGCAGCAGCTCGACAGCCTGTTTGAAAACGACGTGGTGGACATCACGGCGGAGATCCGCGTGATGGAGAAGATGATGGCCAGCGAAGGTCTGGCCGGCGGAAATGATTTTGAATAAGGAGTAATTACGATGGAAGAACATAAGATCCCGACTTTGACGCTGACCCCCGATCTCGACGCGGCACAGCCCGCCGCGAAGGAGCCCGATCTGCTGGAAAAGGCTGAGGCCGCACCCGAGGCCGGCCCCGATCTGTCCATGCTCTCCCCGGAGGAGCAGCAGGCCGTGACGGCGTTCGCAGGCCAGATCGACCTGACGAACGCCAACCAGGTTTTGCAGTATGGCTCCGCCGCGCAGAAGAACATTGCAGACTTTTCCGAGACGGCGCTCGCCAAGGTGAAGACCAGCGACATGGGACAGATCGGTGACATGGTGGCCGGGCTGCTCGTGGAGCTGAAAACGCTCGACGAGCCGGAGAAGAAGGGCATCGCGGGCTGGTTCTCGAAGGCGAACAAGTCGATCGAGGAGACGAAGGCGAAATACTCCATCGCGGAGAAAAACGTGGACAAGATCGCTGGCGAGCTTGAAAACCACAAGCTGAAGCTGATGAAGGACGTCGAGATTCTCGATCAGATGTACGACCGGAATCTGGACTATTTCAAGGAGCTGACGATGTATATCCTCGCCGGCAAGCAGAAGCTGGCCGACGCGCGCAATACGGAGCTCAAGGCCCTGCGCGAAAAGGCAGAGAGATCCGGCCTGCCCGAGGACGCGCAGGCGGCAAACGACTTTGAGAACAAGTGCATCCGCTTTGAGAAAAAGCTGCACGATCTCGAGCTGACGCGCGTCATCTCGCTCCAAACCGCGCCGCAGATCCGCATGATCCAGAACAACGACAGCCTGATGATGGAGAAGATCCAGACCTCCATCATGAACACGATCCCGCTGTGGAAAAACCAGATGGTGATCTCGCTGGGCATCGCCGACTCGCAGAAGGCGATGGAGGCACAGCGCAAGGTCACGGACATGACAAACCAGCTGCTGCAGAAGAACGCGGACATGCTGAAGATGGCGACGGTGGAGACCGCGAAGGAATCCGAGCGCGGCATCGTCGACATCGAGACATTGAAATACACGAACCAGTCGCTGATCTCCACGCTGGACGAAGTTCTGCAGATCCAGACCGACGGTGCGAAGAAGCGGCAGGAGGCGGAGACCGAGCTGCGGCGCATCGAGGGCGAGCTGAAGCAGAAGCTGCTCGAGGCCCGGCAGGTCAATTAAAGCAAAGGAGAACCCATGAAATTCTTTCAAAAACGCGGCGTCGCCATCACGATCACGCTGATCCTGATCGTGGCGGCGCTGCTCATCGGCAAGCCTTGGGCCAGCTCGAACACGTCCACGGCCTCGGCCGCAAACAGCGATTATCTGTCCTACATCGCGGACGACGCCAACGCGCTGACGAACGATGCGCGCAGCAAGGTCGCGGACTATATGGAGACGCTGGACAACAAATATAACAGCATTGTCGCGCTGATGACCATCACGGACACGGACGGCGAGACGATGGAGGACTATGCCAAGTCCGTGTGGGACGAGGCAGAGTTTTTGGACAGCGATATGCTGCTCGTCGTGAACACGGAGAGCAGCGAATGGTATCTCCTGCCCGGCAGCGAGATCGCCCCGTATGCGGACGCCTCGCTCGAATCGCTTTTCACGAACGACCTTGACAATGCCAACCTTGCCGACGGCGGCAAATGGGCCACGGATCTCTACAAGGATCTGCTCAGCTGGTACGGCAAGACCATCCCCAAGGCAAGCAGCACGTCTGCGGCGGATACCGAGTATGTGCGGCAGCCCGCGCCGCAGCGCCGCAGCCTGTGGAAAACAATTTTGATCATTCTGATCGTGTTCTGGGTGCTGAAGGCGATCTTTGGCCGTTCGCGCCGGAACGATGACGACGACGATTACCGGGGCGGCAGCTCCGGCGGATCCGGCGGCGGATTCTGGAAGGGCATGTTCTGGGGCAGTCTGCTCGGCGGGAGCCGCAGAAACCGCTGGCACACGCCGCCTCCCCCTCCGGGTCCTAGACCCGGCCCAAGACCGGGCGGTGGAAGCCGGGGTGGCTTCTCGGGCGGCTCACGGGGCGGATTTTCCGGCGGAAGCCGTGGCGGCTTCGGCGGCGGTTCGCGCGGTGGCTTTGGCGGCGGACCGAGAGGCGGCTTCGGCGGAGGCTCGCGCGGCGGTTTTGGCGGAGGCCGGAAGTAAATGGAGCGGCGCTCGAATTACGACATCACGCGCGACCGGCTGGAGCGGGATTTCCTGCAATACGATCAGGCGGCGATGCTCCGCCGCATCCCGCTGCGGCATGACGCGGACTATCTTTATCTGACGTTTCTGCGGCGGGAATACCACATCGATCGGAAAACCGGGCGCGCGGAATGGTCGGACGACGGATTTCAAACCGCACACCACGCCGGACACGATGAGGTTGGCACGATCTTCGACTATCTCTGCTGCGCCGACCCGTCCGTGCCGCTGACGGGCGAGTATGTGTCGGTCAACCAGCTGGACGGCGTCGTCACCGGGACGACGCTCGGCAATGATATGTTTGACAGCTGGGCCAGGCAGTTCACCGGAAAGACCGCGGCGCTGGCGCGGGCGTGCGAAGCGCTCGGCGGCGAGAAGGAGCCGGTCGGCGATGTCGCCTACCGCATCCCGCTGCTCGGTAAGCTCGACATCATTCTGCAGTTCTGGGACGCGGATGACGAATTTCCGCCTGCGGTGCGCGTCAAGTGGGACACGCATGTGCTGTCCTACCTGCGCTATGAGACGACGTATTACGCGGTCAACTGCCTCTGGCAGCGGCTGCGGGAGTTTATGCAGTAACAGGACGGCCCCCTCGGACGAGGGGGCTGTTTTCTCTCAAAAAACCGGAACGGGCAAAAATGTGACAAAAGTGTAAGATATGGGGTAGGAAATGTAAGGAGATTCGATGGCCCGGGCGGGCGCGGTCTGGTATACTGGTGGCAGAAACAAGCAAGGAGGCATATAACATGTCGATTTTGGAGGTCAGCGGGCTGCGTAAGGTCTACACCACCCGCTTTGGCGGCAGCCAGGTCGAGGCGCTGCGCAATGTGAATTTCTCCGTGGAGGAGGGCGAATATGTCGCCATCATGGGCGAATCCGGTTCCGGCAAGACGACGCTTCTGAACATTCTCGCCGCGCTCGACCGGCCGACGGACGGCTCCGTTTTGCTGGACGGCAAGGATCTTTCCGACGTGCGCGAGCAGGAGGCCGCCGCGTTCCGACGCGAGCAGCTCGGCTTCGTGTTTCAGGAATTCAACCTGCTGGACACGTTCACGATCGAGGACAACATCTATCTCCCGCTCGTCCTCGCGGGTAAGCACTATGAGGAGATGCACGAACGGCTGCTGCCGCTGGCGCTGGAGCTTGGCATTTCGGATCTGCTGAAAAAATATCCCTACGAGGTCTCCGGCGGGCAGAAGCAGCGCGCCGCCGTGGCCCGCGCGCTCATCACGAACCCGCGCCTCATCCTCGCCGACGAGCCGACCGGCGCGCTCGACAGCCGCGCAACGGATGAGCTGCTGCGCCTGTTCGCGGACGTGAATCGCCGCGGGCAGACCATCCTGATGGTGACGCACTCGGTCAAGGCCGCGAGCACGGCGGGGCGGGTGCTCTTCATCCGCGACGGCGAGGTCTATCACCAGCTCTACCGCGGCGAGGACAGCGACGCAGCGTTCTACGAGAAGATCGCCGGGACGCTGACCGTGCTGGCCACAGGAGGCGACCGGAAATGAAACGATCCTTCTATCCCCGCCTCGCCATCGACGGGATGCGGAAGAACCGCCGCATGTACGGGCCGTATCTCGCGATGGGCGCGCTGATGGCGGCGATCTGCTACATTCTCTCGGCCCTCTCGCGGTCAGATGCGCTCAGGACGCTCCCCGGCGGCGACAACCTCTGCATGATCATGGCGCTCGGCAACGTCGTGCTGCTGATCTTCTCGATCATCTTCCTGTTTTACACAAACTCCTTCCTCATCCGGCGGCGGAGGCGCGAATTCGGCCTCTACAACGTCCTCGGCATGAGCAAGCGCAACCTTGCGCGCATCCTCACCTGGGAGACGCTGCTCACCGCGGCGATCTCCATCGCGGGCGGTCTGTTCTTCGGCGTGCTGCTGTCCAAGCTTATCGAGCTTGCCATCGTGAAGATGATGGACGGCACGGCGACGCTGGCCTTCCCGTTTGATCTGGCTGCCCTGCTCGGCACGGCGGGCGGCTTCGCCGCGATCTATGCGCTGCTCTGGCTCGTGTCGGTGGTGCGTGTGGGGCGGAGCACCGCCGTGGCCCTCCTGCGCAGCGAGGCCGCGGGTGAGAAGCCGCCGCGGGCCAACTGGTTTCTCAGCCTGCTGGGCCTCATCCTGCTCGGCGCGGCGTATTATCTGGCCGTATCGATCAAAAACCCGCTGGACGCGATCACATGGTTCTTTGTGGCGGTGGTTTTGGTCATTTTCGCGACGTACCTGCTGATGATTACAACGTCGGTGCTGCTCTGCCGCGTGCTGCAGAAGGATAAGCGGTATTACTACCGCGCAAACCACTTTGTCTCCGTCTCCTCGATGGCCTACCGCATGAAGCGCAATGGCGCGGGGCTGGCGTCCATCTGCATTCTGGCGACGATGGTGCTCGTCATGATCTCGTCGACGGCAAGCCTCTATTTTGGCAAGGAGGATTCGCTCCGCACGCAGTATCCGCGCGAGGTGAACGTCCAGCTCCGTCTGTCCTCCCTCTCGCAGATGGAGGATCACAACCTCGATCTCTTCCGGACGGCCGCGCAGCAGGCCGTGGAGGACTGCGGCGGCGAGATGCAAGACGTGATGGACTACCGCTACATCAACACCACGGGCTATCCGATGGAAGACGGTATCGAGATGGACTGGCGGGAATACCAGAGTTCTAATATCACCTATGCAAATCTGCGCGACTATTTCTTCGTGACGCAGGCGGACTACGAAGCCCAGACCGGCGAACAGCTCAACATCCCGGAGGGCGAAGTCGCGCTCCGCACGTATGACTGCGACGACGCGCCGCTGGAGCTGAAGATCCGCCGCGGCGGGACGCTCCGCGTCGCGGAGAGCCGCAAGGGAAGCGATCAGCTCGGGCTGGCGCAGAACAGCAATATCGCGCGGGTCGTGGTCATCGTTCCGGATATGCAGGCAATTCTGGAGGTGTTCCCGGCATCGATTCAGGACATCAAGGACAGCAACTCCTTCCGCTGGGTCTACGGCTTTGACACCGGCCTTGACGCGGACGGGCAGCGCGCCGTGAGCGAGGCCGTCTCAGAGCATATCAACGCGCTCGATCTTGGCGAAGGGCAGGGCTATGACGGGTACAGCCTCGCGCTCCGCGAGACGAACCGCGCCGACTTCTACGGCAACTACGCCGGCATGTTCGCGCTCGGCATCCTGCTCAGCATCGTGTTCATCCTCGCCGCCGTGCTCATCATCTACTACAAGCAGCTCACCGAGGGCTATGAGGATCAGGCACGCTTTGCCATCATGCAGAACGTCGGCATGACGCGGCGCGAGATCCGCCGGAGCATCAATTCGCAGCTGCTGACGGTCTTCTATCTGCCGCTGCTGTTTGCGGGGCTGCACCTCGCGTTCGCGTTCCCGATGATCCGGCGGCTGCTGATGCTCTTCGCGCTCTACAACGTCGGGCTGTTTGCCGCCGTGACGGCCATCAGCTTCGCGGTCTTCGCCGCGCTCTATGCCGTGGTCTACCGGCAGACGGCGGGCGCGTATTACGCGATCGTCAGCGGAGGGCGCGATGAATAGGCCGCAGCTGCCCGCACCGAAATGCCGTGTGCGCAGTGTGCTCTCCAAATGCATCACAGGCGGCTCGCTGGCGCTGATCGCGGTGCTGGCGATCCCCGCCGCGCTCCTCGTCGGACTCATCTACCTCGTCTGGACGGTCTCTGACGCCGTCACCGGCAGGCTTGAGCGCCGCACGGAATAGGCTCTCTTGACCCCATTCTTTTCTTTCTCTTGCAGAGAAAAACCTTTTTTGCGACCCCATTTCCTTTTCTCCTTCAGAAAAGGAAATGGGGTCGAAAAGAGTGGTGCCGTTGGTCGCCCTACAAGATGGAACAAAAAACCGCCCTGCACCGATGTGGTACAGGGCGGCTTTGATTTTATTTTCCGCGTTTGGAATTTTCCAGATTGATCTGGCGGCGGTTTTTGACGTCCGCGCTCATCGGCTGGATCTCGCCGGCGTCCATCAGGGCCATCTTGGTCAGCATCGGGCCGACCAGCTCATAGACGAGGATGGCAAAGAGCGTGATGTTGCGGATCAGGTCGCCCTCGGGGCCGAGCTCCTTGGCCGTGACGCACATGCCAAGCGCCACGCCCGCCTGCGGCAGCAGCGTGATGCCGAGGTATTTGCAGATCGCCGGGCTGCACTTCATCAGCTTCGCGCTGTAATGCGCGCCGAGATATTTGCCGAGCGAACGCGTCACGATGTAGACGAGGCCGATCAGGACGATCATCTTGTCGGCAAACACCGAAAGCTCCAGCTCTGCGCCGGAGATGACGAAGAACGCCGCAAACAGCGGGCTGGTCCAGCGGTCGGCCTTGGCCATGATCTCCTCGGACAGCGGGCAGAGATTGCAGAACACCGTGCCGAGCATCATGCAGACGAGCAGCGAGGAAAAGCCGATCTTCACCGGGCCGATCTCAAACTCCTGCATGGCGAGCGCCGCGGTCAGGAAGACGAAGGCGATCGTCATATTCAGGCGGTTGGTGTTGGAGTTGAAGAGCTTTTCCAGCTGCGTCAGCAGCCAGCCCATCACCGCGCCGAGCAGCAGTGAGCAGACGATCTCGAGCAGCGGATTGACCAAAATCGACACCAGGTCGAACGCGCCGACGTTCATCGCCTTCGCGATGCCGAAGGAGACGGCGAACACGACGAGGCCGACCGCATCGTCCAGCGCGACGATCGGCAGCAGGATGTCGACCAGAGGGCCTTTTGCCTTGTACTGCCGGACGACCATCAGCGTCGCGGCCGGGGCCGTCGCCGTAGCGATGGCGCCAAGGGTGATGGCCTGCGCAACGGAGAGCGCGTCAGAGAGCGTGGCGATGGCGATGAGCGCGATGTCGACGAGCAGCGTCGCGGCCAGCGCCTGCAGCACACCGATGACAGCGGCCTGTTTGCCGGTATGCTTCAGCGAGGACATGCGAAACTCGTTGCCGATGGAGAACGCGATGAAGCCCAGCGCGACCTCCGATACGAGCGACAGATGCTCGACATTTTCATAGCTTGTGAAGCCCAGCCCGTCGAGGCCGAGACGGCCGAGGCAGTACGGCCCAATCAGCACGCCGGCGACCAGATAGGCCGTCACCGCGGGCAGCTTGAGCGGCTTGAACACGCGCGTCATCAGAAGACCCGCGAGAATTGCGATGGAAAGCGACAATAGCGTACTCATAATGATTTCCTCTCATATTTTTCAATTCCAGCATCCCATTATAGTGAGGAAAGCGCCAAAAAACAAGTACAAATTCCGCCAAATCGCAGTGATTTTCCAAGTCGGATTTGTCAGTTTTTCCGTCTGCTCTCCTGATTTTTCTCCGCACCATGTAGGGGCCGACGACTCTGTCGGCCCGATTTGCGCCCCCGTTCTTTTCTTTCTCTTAATAGAGAAAGAAAAGAACCGCCGCGGCGTCAGAAGAAGCCAGCTCCATTCCGTTTCCG
>CAJMLC010000004.1 GCA_905214155.1 uncultured bacterium
GACGTTGAGTGCGCAAGGCGATACTTTATATGACCTTCACTTTTGCATTCAACGTTCCCAGAAAACAGAGGAGGGAACCGTGATGAAATACGATCGAGTGAACAATGTGATCCAGCTGTATCCGTCCGCAGCCTGCGAGGGGATGGATCTTGCTGCCGTGAACCGGCGGGCGGAGGTGCGCTTCCGTGCGGCGGAGCGCCGCAGAAATGTGCTGAACGCCGTCGAGGCAGCGGTGACAGCGCTGATCGGCTTGGGTTTTGCGGTCTGCGTCGCGCTGACGCTCACCATGCTTTGATGCGGTACGGCGGCTCCTCCGTCAGGCGGAAAAGCTCGCCGCTGCTCCACAGAAATTCCGGGAGGACGGGGCTTGGCGCATGGACGCCTACGTCCAGCAGCGCGATCAGGTCGCCCGCCTTCACGGGCGGGAGGATCTGGCGGTCGGAGATATGGTCGCGCAGCGCGGGGCCGCAGCCCACGACGTCGTACATCCGCAGCTGCCGCACGTCTTCCATGCTTCCGCCGACGAGCAGCAGCGGCTGCCGCGGGACGCTGCCCGTCCAGAGGCGCACGGGGCCGGGAAGATCCAGAACGACTAGGGGACGCTCGCGCGGCTTGACGGTGAGGACCCTTGTGATCAGCATACCCTGTCGGGCCGCGAGCCATGCGCCCGGCGCGGCGGAGAGGCGGACGGGGCTCGTGCCGACGGCTTCGCGCACCAATGTGCCGATCTGACCGATGTCCGGCTCGTCGGTCTGCCGGGCGGGACTTGGGCCTGCACCGAGGCCGCAGAGGGTCATGCGATGGCCGGTCTGTTCGTGAAATTCGCGCATCCAGTCCAGCAGCGTGCGGGCCGCAGCGGGATAGAGCCCCGGTTCGCAGTCATGCTCCGCCAGCCATACGCCGAGACCAACCTCCGCGCCCTGCGAAGCATAGTATTCCGCGAGGAAGAACGCCTCGCGCTTTGTCATGCCGAATTTGCTCTTTTCACACTGCGCGGCGGTCCGTCCGCGCCAGAGCAGCCGCCCGCCGGGGCAGACGCGCAGGAGCATGCGCTTCGGCACAAATCCGGGCCGCAGCGCTGGATCGTCCAACACATACGCCGCGCCGAGACCTTGCGCGAGGCGTTCCCCCTCCGGATCCAGCCGTCCGGGCGCATAACGCAGGCACGCCCCGGAGAAGCCGCAGCGCTCCGCGTGTGCCAGCTCTGCCGCCGATGTACATTCGACGCCGCAGCCGCTCTCGCGCAAAATGGAGAGCACGGCGGGATCTGCATTCCAGCGCAGCGGGAACCAGAGCGAGAAGCCCTCGTTCCACGAAAAGGCCGCGCGGGCCTGCGCAGCGTTCTGCCGCAGGCCCGCCTCGTCATACACATAAAACGGCGCAGCCAGCTGCTTCGCGGCCTGACGGAGCGCCCGTACCGGCAGAAAGAGACTGCTGTTCATCGGTTGTCGCGCCGGTTGTTTTCGTAGAGGATGACGAGGCCCTTGAGCAGCAGGTCGCGGTCGTAGATGATCTCGCGGCGGCACATCGGGAGGATGAACCGCGCGATGCCGCCCGTGGCGACGACGGTGGCCTTCTGGCCGAGCTCTTCTTCGATGCGCTCGATCATGCCGTCGATCATGCAGGCGTTGCCCAGCATGATGCCGCTGCGCATCGCGTCGATCGTGTTGCGGCCGATGGCCTTTTTCGGCATATCGAGGCTGATGCCCGGCAGCTGCGCGGCCCGGCCGGCGAGCGCCTCGGTCGCGACTTTGACGCCCGTGCAGATGCTGCCGCCGATGTAGGCGCCGTTTTTGTCCACGACGGCGATCGTCGTCGCCGTGCCCATGTCGATCATGATGAGCGGCGGCTTGTATTCATGCAGCGCCGCCACGGCCCCGACCACAAGGTCGCTGCCGACGGAGGCGGGATTGTCCAGCAGGATGTTCAGCCCGGTCTTGATGCCGGGGCCGACGACGAGCGGCTTTTTGCCCGTCAGCTTCATGACCGCCGTCCGCACCGAGTTCAGGACCGGCGGCACGACCGACGAGATGATCACGCCAGTCACCGCCTCGCGCTGGATCTCATAGAGCGCGAGCAGGTTTTTCAGGTCCATGCAGTACTGGTCGGACGTTTTGATGAGGTCCGTCGCGATGCGGGCCTCCTGTGTGATTTTTTCGTTTTCATAGCAGCCCACGACGATATTCGTGTTGCCGATGTCAATCAATAGCAGCATCGTTGTCCTCCATCGTTTCCGCGTTCCGCAGGCGGCAGACAAAGCCGCCGCGTCCGTCCGTGATGATCTCGCCAAAGGCTGAACGGCCCGCGCCGCACGCGCCGGGGTTCATCAGCCAGAGGCCGTCCTGCTCCTCGAGCAGCGCCCGGTGCGTATGGCCGAAGAGCGCGAGCTGCGCGTCCACGCGCCGCGCCTCCAACGCCAGCCGCGTCAGCCCGGACTTCACGCCGAACAGGTGCCCATGCGTCAGGAAGATGCGCACGCCGTCCAGCGAGACCGTCAGGCTCGGCGGGACGTTCGTAAAATAGTCGCAGTTGCCCGGCACGTGGTAAAAATCCACGCCGGAAAATACGGACTCCATGCTCTCGGCGTCCTCTAAGTGGTCGCCGAGGTGGATCACCGCGTCGGGCCGGAGGCGCTCGATCGCGTCATACATCGTGCCGAGGGCGCGGTGCGAGTCCGAAAACACAAGAATCTTCAAGTTCATTCACCTTTTCCGTTCCGCCCGCATAGGATGAAGGAGACATCCGTCTTGACCGTCTGAAGGAGGAACCATTATGGACTATCATCCCGGCGCAACTGCGCCTTTCCCGCTGGACGAGGGGCAGCTGCGCAGCATCCTCGCGACCGAAAACGGGCGGAAGCTGCTCCTGCTCCTGCAAAAGACCGATCCTGCCGCGCTCCGCGACGCGGCAAAAGCCGCCAAAGCGGGCGATTATGTCGCGGTGCAGCGGATCCTGGGGCCGTTTTTACAGTCGCCGGAGGCGAATGCCCTCTTCGGGGGCAGGCCGTAAGCCATGGACAATCTGCAATCTGCGCTCCAGCAGCTGCTGGCCGATCCGCAGCAGCTCGCGGAGCTGGCCTCGATGGCCTCGGCGCTCGGGCTGCATCCGCCCGAGGGCGGCCCGCCGCCCCAGCCGCCGCCGAAACCGGAAGATCAAAAGCGGCCGGATGCGCCGCCGCGGCCGGAAGGGCCAAGGCCGCCCATGCCGCCGGGCGACCGGCGGGAAAAGCTGCTGATGGCACTGCGGCCTTTCTTGAAGCCGGAGCGCCAGGAAAAGCTCGACCGGGCGCTGCGCATCGCGCAGCTGACACAGCTGGCCGGGTCGGCCTTTTCCGGTCACAAGCATCTCTGAATACCCGCTGAAAGGAGGCACGCCATGTATCAACGCTACATCGCAAACCCGGACGGGACGTTCCGCAAAACGGTCGTCGACGAGCCGCCGCGGCCCATGCCGCCTCCGCCGCCAGAGCCACCCTGCGCGCCGCCTCCGCCGAGGCCGGAGCTTTCCTGCCCGCCGGAAGGGGCAAGGCCGCCGGAGCCGTCCTGTCCGCCAAAGCCGCTTTCGCTGCGCGGGCTGCTGCCGGAGACGCTGGACGTCGGCGATCTGCTGCTGGCACTGATCCTCCTGCTGCTCTATCTCGACAGCGAGGACGAGGATCCAAAGTCGCTTCTGATCATTCTTGCGGTGTGCTTTTTCCTCTAGCTTTTAAGAGGTGAAGGGATCAGTACCATCGGGTAAGCGGAAGGCATCGGCCAGCGCGGCGTCCTCGCCCGCCAGCGGCTCGAGCAGGGTCTGCTCGGCCTCGTAGACGACGGTGCCGTCCACGGTCGTGCTCTGGCGGTAGAGCAGACCAGAATCCGTGCTGACCCAGTACTGCCGCTCCGCGCCGTCCGTCAGCGCGCGGACATAGACAAGGTCCAGACCCGTCTGCCCGTCGGCCAGGAAGCCGCCCTCGCGGATGGCCGAGGCGGGGAGGCGGATGATGTCCTCGTAGGTCGGGAGGCCCGCGAGGTCTTCATACGTGGCCCCGTCCTGCATCGAAAAGCCCGTGGGCGTCTCGCCCTCGTACCAGATGAAGACGGTCTCGCCGTCGGTCAGCAGATAGCGCGTCTCAAAGCTGTCCGTGCTCTCGGCGCGGACGCGCCCGCCGGAGGCCCAGAGGTCGACGACCGCCGTCCGCGTGTGCGTGCCGGAGCGGCGCGTCACCGTGAACGTCTGGTGAAAGGCCGAAAGGCGCGTCATGCTCTGCAGGACGGTCTGGACATTGTCCGCCGTGACGGTGAGGACGCTCTCCTCCTCGCGCGGCGTGTCCTCCTGCTCCTGGGCCGGGCGGCTCTCGGGCAGGACGATCTCGTCGTGCTTCCGCCCGCTGCGCCCGGATAAAAACAGCAGCACCAGAACGGCGACGACCAGCAGCGCCGCGGCACAGGCCGCCGCGAGCATCCGCAGATCTCTGCGCTTGTCTTCCACTGCCGTCATCCCTCCTGTCTTGCGTTTGAAACAGGCATCACCACACGAACCGGAATGTCGTGTGGTGCTGCCTTTCGTTTTGTCGTTACTGTGCGCAGAAATCGCCGAGACGATCCGCTGTGCGGCCAAAGTGCCACAGGATCGCCTGGACGATGCGCTCGCTGGCATGGCCGTCGCCGTAGGGGTTGACGGCCTTTGCCATTTTGGCGTAGGCGGCTTCGCTGTGCAGCAGCTCATTCGCCTCTCGCAGAATGGTCTCCTGCTCCACGCCGACGAGCTTGGCTGTGCCCGCGGCGATGGCCTCGGGCCGCTCGGTCTCCCGGCGCATGACGAGCACCGGCTTGCCGAGCGCTGGTGCCTCCTCCTGCAAGCCGCCCGAGTCAGTCAGGACGAAGAAGCAGCGGGCCATCAGGTTGTGCATCTCTTCGACGTCGATCGGGTCGATCAGGTGGATGCGCGGATGGCTGCCCAGAATCGGGAACGCGCACTCGCGCACGACCGGGCTGAGATGCACCGGATAGACGACCTCGACATCCGGGTTTTCCTCGACGAGGCGCAGGATGGCGTGCATGATGTTCTGCATCGGCGCGCCGTAGTTCTCGCGCCGGTGGCACGTGACGGCGAGGATGCGGTGATGCGCGAAATCCAGCTCATTGAGGATGGCGGTCGAGAATTTGTAATCCGGGCGCACCGTATAGCGCATGGCGTCGATGGCGGTGTTGCCGGTGATGAAAATGTCGCCCATGATGCTCTCGTGCCTGAGGTTTTCGGCGTTGGCCTTCGTCGGCGAGAAGTGCAGGTCGGCAATGTCGCCGACGAGCGTGCGGTTCATCTCCTCCGGGAACGGGGAATATTTGTCCCACGTGCGCAGCCCCGCCTCCACATGGCCGACCTTGACCTGATGGTAGAACGCGGCCAGGGCCCCAGCGAACGTCGTGGACGTGTCGCCGTGGACGAGGATGAGGTCGGGCTTGTCCTGCTCGAAGACGCGCTCCATGCCGAGCAGCGTCTTGCAGGTGATGGTAGAGAGCGTCTGGCGCCGCTCCATAATGTCGAGATCAAAATCGCCGTGCAGATGGAAGATCTGCATGACGGAATCGAGCATTTCGCGGTGCTGCCCGGTCAGGCAGACACGGCTTTCGATGGCGTCGCATGCCTCCAGCGCCTTGACCAGCGGGGCCATCTTGATGGCCTCGGGCCGTGTGCCGAAGACGGACATGACCTTAATTTTCTCCATGTTGTTCCTCCTTGGGCGCGTCGGGCTCCGACGATCCTGCGGCTGCGGCCTCTGCCGGTTCGGGGTCTGCGGGCTGTTCCGGCTGCGCGGCCGGTTCTGCGTTTGCGGGCTGCGGTTCCTGCTTTGTATCCTCCGCGGGCTTTTCCTGTTTGGAGAAGATCAGGCGGAAGCCGATCATGCTCACCACGAAGACCGCGCCGATCAGGATCAGGGCCTTCAGCTCGCCCGACGACGTCAGCAGCACGGCGGCGAGGCCGAGGATCGCCGTCAGCATATAGGCGATGGCGACCGACTGCTTCTGCGAGAAGCCCATGTCGATGAGGCGGTGGTGGATATGGCCGCGGTCGGCGTGCATGGGGCTCTGCCCGTGCGCCACGCGGCGCAGCACCGCGAAGCAGATGTCGAAGATCGGCACGCCGAGAATGAGAAACGGCACCGCAAACGAGATGATCGCATACATTTTGAACAGGCCCGTCACCGAGAGCGTCGCGAGGATATAGCCCAGGAACGTCGCGCCGGTGTCGCCCATGAAAATTTTCGCGGGGTTGAAGTTATACGGAATAAAGCCGAGGCATGCGCCGAACAGCGCACAGAGGATGATCGCGATGTTCGTCTCTGCGACCATCAGCGCGATCACGATCAGCGACGCCGTCGAAATGGCCGACACGCCGACGGCGAGGCCATCCAGCCCGTCGATGAAGTTGACCGCGTTCGTGATCGCCACGATCCATACGATCGTGATCGGCACGGAGAGCCAGCCGAGGTTCACGTATCTCATGTCCGAAAACACGTTCGGATTCGACAAAAACTGGATGCGGCAGCCGTAGTAGACCGCGACGCCCGCCGCCGCGATCTGCACGAGCAGCTTCGGCAGGGCCTTGAGCGCCATGATGTCGTCCATCACGCCGAGCACCACGATCATCACCGCGCCGAGCAGGATGCCCTGCATCTGTCGGTCGATGTCCGCAAACACAAGCGTCGACAGCAGGAACGCGAGGAAAATAGCCAGACCGCCGAGGCGCGGAATGGGCACCTTGTGCATGCGCCGGTTATCCTTCGGCACGTCGATCGCGCCGACCTTGTAGGCCAGCGTCTTGACCAGCGGCGTCGCCAAAAACGACACCACCGCCGCCAGCCCCATGGCCAGCAGCATATAAATCACCGTTCTGGTCGTCAAACCGAAACACTCTCCTTAGCGGGCGACGAAGCCGACCTTTTTATAGACCTTGCGCAGCGTCTTCTCCGCGAGATAGCTCGCCTTCTGCGCGCCCTCTTTATAGATGCCCTCGAGATAGGCCTTGTCGCCGAGGAGCTTCTTTGCCTCTTCCTGGATCGGGCGCACCAGCTCGACCACGGCCTCGCCGACGGCGGGCTTGAAGATGCCGTAGCCCTGCCCTTCAAATTCCGCCTCAGCCTCCGCAATCGTCTTGCCCGTGGCCGCGCAGTAGATGGTCAGCAGGTTCGAAATGCCCTTTTTATTGACCATATCATACTTGACCGCCGTCTCGCAGTCCGTCACCGCGCGCTTAAATTTGCGCATGATGTCCTCCGGGCGATCCATCAGGAACACACAACCGTCCGGCTCGGACTTGGACATTTTGTTCTCCGGTGTGCCGAGGCTCATGATGCGTGCGCCCATCTTGGGGATGAACGGCTCCGGCAGCGTGAACGTGTCGGGGAAGGAGTTGTTGAAGCGCGTCGCGATGTCGCGGCAGAGCTCGACATGCTGCTTCTGATCCTCGCCGACCGGGACAAGATCGGCCTGATAGATCAGAATGTCCGCCGCCATCAGCACCGGATAGGTGAAGAGGCCCGCCGTGATGTTGTCGGCGTGCTGCTGCGATTTCATCTTGAACTGCGTCATGCGGCTCAGTTCGCCAAACTGCGTGTAGCAGCCCAGCACCCAGGAAAGCTCCGCGTGCGCAGGCACGTGCGACTGGATGAACATGATGTTCTTCTGCGGATCGAGGCCGCAGGCGATATACTGCGCCAGCTGCTCGAGGCTGCGGCGGCGAAGATCCGCCGGGACCTGCCGGACCGTGATCGCGTGCATGTCGACGATGCAGTAGATGCAGTCATATTCGTCCTGAAGGGCGACCCAGTTTTTGATCGCACCCATATAGGAGCCAAGTGTCAGATCGCCGCTCGGCTGAATGCCGGAAAAAATGCGTTTTTTCGCGTCCATGGTGAAACCCTCTTTATCTTTTTTATAGTTGATTCAATGAAAATCTATAGATATAGACAGTATACCACAGTTTCCTGTTTTTCGCAATCCGTCATTTCATAGCTGCGCCTTGAAAATCTGTCCGGCCTATGGTATTCTAAGATGTATCTGAAGATGCGATCATGCGGTGCAGTCCACAAGCGTCAGTTGGCAAGGGCAGCGCCGCACGATTCGGCAAGCAGATTCGGCGAGAGATTTTTTGTCAAGGCAAGATTTGAAACACGCAGACATATTTTGTGTATCTCAAGTGTTTCAAACCGCAGCATTGGCGGAAAAGATCCGCCGAAACGCGCTGACGCAATCATGCGGCGCTGCCCATATAAAATAACACCCGGGAACCGCTGGTTCCCAAACAGCGGTTCCCGGGTGTGCCGACGGAGCCTGTTCCGCCGGGCCGATAGAGGATACATAAGCGTGAGGATTGCACCGCCGCCGTTCCCATCTCGGCGCGCGCAGCCTTCATGGTCATTATATCAGATTCCGCAGCAATGTGAAATTCTCTTTTTGCACAGACCTATCTGATTTCTTATATGGCACACTGGAAATCGATTCCTGCCCGGATGCCGCGTGAAGGAGGGATTTTTCATGCCGACCCCGATGCGTTCCGATCAAGTCCATATTTCGGGCATGGATGCCCGCGCTGCCCGGCTGGCGAAGGAATATCACTGCGGATATGAGATCACCGCGTTCAGCTATGCCCCGATGCTGGCGGACGCCGCGGCGTTTTCCCGTGTAGAGGCGGAATGCGCGGGCCTCGGCTCGCTCTGGCTCCATGCGCCGTTTGCCGAGCTGATCCCCTGCGCCATCGACCCGAACGTCCGCGCCAACGCGATGGTGCGCTTCCGGCAGACGGCGGCGCTGGCCGCGCGGCTCGGCGTGCGGCGGATCGTTGTCCACGGCGGGTTTATCCCATACGTCTACTTTCCGGAGTGGTACGTCGAGCAGTCGGTAAACTTCTGGAAGGAATTCCTGTCCGACGCGCCGGATGATCTGCTCCTCGCGGTGGAAAACGTGATGGAGCCGGGGCCGGAGCTGCTGGTCGAGATCGCGCGCGGCGTGGACGATCCGCGCCTCGGCCTCTGCCTCGACGTCGGACATGCCAACACAGTCGTCAGCAAGACGCCGCCGGCCGACTGGCTCGCGCCGATGCTGCCGGATCTGCGGCATGTCCATCTGCACGACAACCACGGTGAACTGGACGAGCATCTGCCGCTCGGCACGGGGACGATCGACTTTGCGCCGATCCTCACGGTGCTCGCGGCACATCCGGAGATCACTATCACATTGGAAAATCAGGATGTCCTCCCGTCGCTGCAGTATCTGCGGGCGGACGGCTGGCTCCCGGCGCTTCTTTAGAAAGGCAAATCCATGACTGAACAGCAGCTATCTGAATTTCTGAACACCATCACCCCCGCGGATGCCGCGGCAATGCGCGCCGCCGAGGCCCGTCAGGCCAGCCTCGCCAAGCCGCCGCACAGCCTCGGGCGGCTGGAGGATCTTTCCGTCCGTCTCGCGGGCGTGTTCGGCACAGAGCGGCCAACGCTCGGGCGCACCGGCGTGCTTGTCTTCGCGGCGGACAACGGCGTCTGCGCCGAGGGCGTCAGCTGCACGCCGCAATCTGTCACGCGCGAGCAGGCCATCAATATGACGCGCGGCCTGACCGGCATGTCCACGCTGGCCCGCTTCTTCGGCGACGAGGTACTCGTCACCGACGTCGGCATTCTGACCGACACGCATTGTCCCGCCGTGCGCGGCCGGAAGATCCGGTACGGCACGGAGGATCTCGCCGTCCAGCCCGCCATGCTGCGAAGCGAGGCGGTGCAGGCCATTTCCGTCGGCATCGAGACCGTGCGCGAGGCGAAGGGCGCAGGGCTGACCGCCGTGGGCATCGGGGAAATGGGCATCGGCAACACGACCACGTCCTCCGCTGTGCTCTGTGCGCTGACGGGCGCGTCCGTCGCAGACGTGACAGGGCGCGGCGGCGGCTTGACCGACGCGGGATACCAGAAAAAACTTGCCGTGATCGAAACGGCGCTTGCGCTGCACCGGCCGGACAAAAACGACCCGATCGATGTGCTGACCAAGGTCGGCGGGCTCGATCTCGCGGCAATGACTGGCGCGTACCTCGGCTGCGCGGCGGAGCACATCCCCGCCGTGGTGGATGGGTTCATCTCGATCGTCGCGGCGCTTTGCGCGGTGCGCCTCTGCCCGGCGGCGCGGGATTATCTGTTTCTGTCCCATGCCTCCTATGAGATCGGCTACCGTCTCGCGGCGGAAGAGCTTGGTCAGGAGCCGTGTCTGCTGCTGGAGATGCGTCTCGGCGAGGGCAGCGGTTGCCCGCTGATGTTCCAGATCATGAGGGCAGCCTGCGCCGTGCTCTGCAATATGGCGACGTTTGAAGAAGCATCCATCAACGATGACTATCTGGACGAGATCCGCAAAACGGACGCGTTCACGGTGGACCGGCCATGACGTATTTGTTCATCGGCGGCAGCAAGAGCGGCAAGAGCCATCTGGCGCAGCAGCTCTGCCGCGATCTCGGCGGTCCACTGGTCTACTGGGCAACGATGGAGCCAGTCGACGGCGAAGACCGCGCCCGGATTGAAAACCATCTTCGTGACCGCGACGGCTGGGGCTTTGAGACGCTCGAGGCCGCGCGCAACCTGCCTGCCGCGTTTGACCGGCTTCCGAAGAACGCGACTGTGCTCTTTGACAGTGCGACGGCCCTGCTCGCGAACGAGATGTTCCGCCCGGACGGGACGATGGACCAGGCCGCGGGCGCGCGGAGCGCCGGAGAGCTGCTCGCGCTGGCGCAAAGCTGCCGCCATCTCGTCTGCGTCTGCGACGATCTCTGGCGCGACGTATCCTTATATGATCCGTGGACAGAGGAATACCGGCGGCAGCTCGCCGGGATCTGCCGGAAATTGGCGGCGGAGTTTGACGCCGTGGCTGAGGTCATCTGCGGTCTGCCGCAGTTTTACAAGCATGGAAAGGACGTTATATGAAAGACTGGTTCTACGCCTTTTTTATGGCATGGGGAATGTTTTTGGCCATCCCATGCCCGTTCCCGCGCTGGCGTGAGAGCGCGCGCGGGCGGATGCTCGTCTGTCTGCCGCTGATCGGCCTCGTTGAAGGCGGGCTCTGGGCGCTGCTGGTCTGGCTGGCGGCGATGCTGCGCCTGCCGGAGGCCGTCGGCGCGCTCTGCGCGGCGGCGTTCCCGTGGCTCGTGACCGGCTTTCTGCACCTCGACGGCTATATGGACGTCTGCGACGCAGTGCTCTCCCGGCGCGACCTCGCAACAAGACAGAAGATTCTGAAGGACTCCCACTGCGGCGCGTTTGCCGTCATCGCGATGGTGCTGCTGGCGCTGACGCAGTGGGCCGTCTGTCAAAGCGTTTCCTTAAATGAAATTCCGCTGCTGCCGCTGGCAGTGCTGCCGTGCGCGGTGCGGGCCGCGGCGGCGCTCGCCGTGTCGCACCTGCGCCCGCTGTCCACCAGCCAGTATGCCGCGCAGCCAAAGCCGCCCGCCGGACATACCGCCGCGCTCGTGCTGATACTCACGGCGGCGTGTGTTTTGCCGCCGCTGTTTTGCGGCATGTCCGGATTTGCGCCGCTGATCGGCGCGGCGGGCTATGGACTCGCGGCGCTCTTCGCGTTCCGGCAGCTGGATGGCATGTCCGGCGACATCTCCGGCTTTGCGCTGACGCTCGGCGAGCTGGCTGGGCTTGCATTCCTGTTTTTGACGAGGTATTATCTATGAAGCTGATCATCGGCGGCGCGTATCAGGGAAAGCTGACGTGGGCAGTGGAACAGTTCGGCCTTGCGCCGGACATGCTCTGCGATCTGGCGCAGGGTTTCCAGCCCGGAAAACGCTGCTATTACCACCTTGAGGCGTTTACGCGCGCGGAGGAATCGGCAGCGCCGGAGCTGTTTCCAGAGGACGCAGTCATCATCTCGCGCGAGGTCGGCTCCGGCGTTGTCCCGATGGACGCCGCGGAACGGGCCTGGCGCGAACGGCACGGCGCGCTGCTCCAGCAGCTGTCCCGCCGGAGCGAGACCGTTATCCGTATTTTCTGCGGCTTGCCGCAGCAGCTGAAACCATGATTTTGAGGGATCTTCCATGACACTGACACTCATCCGCCACGGCCTGACCGAGGGCAACCTGAAACGGCTTTACTACGGCAGCACCGACCTGCCCCTGACCGAGACCGGCATCGCCGCGCTGCGCACCGATCCGCCCGCCGCGCCGGAGGCGCAGGACTATTATACGAGCGGGATGCGCCGCACGGAGCAGACATTTGCCATCCTGTTCGGCGAACGGCCGCACGAGATCGTGCGCGATCTGCGCGAGATCGACTTCGGTCATTTTGAGATGCGGAACTACGAAGAGCTGAAGGACGACCCGGAATTCCGGCACTGGTGCGACGAGTGCAGCGAGGACGCGGTCTGCCCCGGCGGCGAGAGCGGAAATCAGGCCACCGACCGTGCCGAGCGCGCACTGCAGCGCATCGTGGTACGCGGGCGCGATGCAGTATGCGTCATCCACGGCGGCATCCTCTGCGGCCTGCTCGCCCGCTGGTTCGGCGGCACGCGGTTCGACTATCCGTGTGAGCCGGGGCGGGGCTATGTGATCGAATGGGACGGCGAAAAGCCCGTGTCCTATCGTGAAATCTGAATCCGAAAAGCGCTGAGATCCCCGCCGTTTTCGGCGGGGATTTTTTGGGTGGTTGCAATCTGCAACGGTTTTTGCTATAATAGAAACAATTTTGTAACCTTTTTGGAAGGGTGAAGCCTATGACAACGCGAATGACACGGGCTCTGGCGGCCGGATTGCTGGTCTGCATGCTGGCGGGGAGTGCGGCGGCAACGGACTGGGACGACAACTATGACCCGTTTGTGGAGCTTCCGCCCGCGACCTCGGAACAGGCCGAGCAGACCGAGCAGACGGACGGGACGGCTGAGGCGCAGCGGTTTTCCGACGTGGCGGCGACGGACTGGTATTATTCCGTCGTGATGCAGCTGGTGGAGGCCGGAACGATCGACGGCTTCCCGGACGGGACGTTCCGCCCGAAGAACACCGTGACGACCGGGCAGGCGCTGAAGATGATCCTGCTCGCGGCGGGCTATCCGGAGCCGGAGCGCGTCGCGTCCCACTGGGCGCGCGGGTATCTCGACCTTGCGATCGAGCAGGGCTTTGTGACGCGGTTCAAGGAGATCACCGACCTTGACGTGCCGATCAGCCGCGCGCTCGTCGCGCAGATCGCGGCGAAGGCGATGGGCCTGACGCGGCCAGAGACGGTGGAGGTCTCGTTTACGGACACGGATGACGAAAATGTGCTGGCGCTGGCGGCGATCGGCATTGTGGATGGATACAAGGACGGGACGTTTTTGCCCGCCAAATCGCTGACGCGGGCGGAGCTCGCGGCGATCACGGCGCGCATCACGAACTATCTCGCGCCGGCGACGCCGGACAGCGGCGACACGGATCTTGACGACAACACACCCATCACGCTGCGCACGACGGAAAATGGCGTGGCCTTCATCAAGGCACGCGAGGGCTTCCGTTCGACGGCCTACTGGGACTATTCGCAGTATTCCATCGGCTACGGCTCGCGCTGCGAGGCGAACGAGTACCCAAACGGCATCACGCAGGAGCAGGCCGACCGGCTGCTGCGGAAAAAGCTCCAGGAATTTGAGGCAAAGCTGGATGCGTTCCTCGCGAAAAACAACCTGACGCTGAGCAATACGCAGTATGACGCGCTGATCTCGCTTACATACAACATCGGCTCGACGTGGATGAACGGAACGCGGCTGGCCAGCTATCTGGCGGGCGGCCAGTATACGCACAACGAGCTGGCCTCCGCGATGGGCATCTGGTGCCACGTGACGGATAAGTCCGGCACGTCCATCCACGACGGCTTGATCGCGCGGCGTATTCTGGAGATCAAGCTGTTCCTCTACGGCGATTACAGCGGGAGCAGCTCGCCCAGCTATCACTATGTGAAGTTTGAGACGGAGCAGGGCAAGGTCGAGGTCGACATCGCGTTCTACGAGAGCGGCAGCGCGTTTGCGCCGTATTTCAAGGCGACGTGCGATACGGACACCTTCCTCGGCTGGTACAGGGCCGACGGCGCGGAGCTGCGCGAGGGCGACAGCGTGACGCAGGATCTGACGCTCACGGCGATGTGGGCCGGACAGACGGCCGGCACGGGCGAGAGCGGAACGGACAGCTCCGGGGATCAGGAATTTGACTGGTGGAACTGAATAAGTCCGTACTATGGGACTTGGCGTCTGCTATACTATGCACAGATCGACCGGAAGGGGAGCTGTGCAATGGAGATCAGAATGCGCTATGTGAGAGGACACGTCGAGGTCTATGACGCGCGCGGAACGTTTTTGTTTTCCGCGGACAACGAGGCCGAGGCCGAACGGATGCTGGAGGAATAAGACTTGAATATTCAGATTTTCGGGAGATCGAAGTGCTTTGACACGAAAAAGGCCGAGCGCTGGTTCAAGGAACGGCGGATCAGATTTCAGTCGATCGACCTGGTGAAATACGGCATGTCGGGCGGCGAATTCGACAGCGTGCTGCGCGCCGTCGGCGGGATCGACAATTTGATCGACTGGACCGTCAAGGACCCGGAGATCGACCTGATGCGCTATATGGACGACAAGCGGGCGAAGGAGGATAAGGTCTTCGACCATGTGAAGCTGATGAAGACGCCCATCGTCCGCAACGGAAAACAGGCGACCGTGGGCTATCGCCCGGACGTCTGGGAGACATGGAAATAAAACAAAGCAGCACCCCAGCCGGGGGTGCTGTTTTTTGCGCTTTGTGCCGTCCGGGAGACCGGGCGGCTTATTTTTTTGCGCTGCGGCATATTGCGCCGCGGCGGTGAATAGGGATGGGAACAGAGGTATTCTGAGGACGGGGGAGGATGTATGATGCAACAAGCATTCGAGTTTTATCTGCCGACAAGGATCCTGTTTGCGTGCGGGGCGCGGCGAAAGCTGCCGGACCAGCTGGCACGGCTCGGCATAAAGAACCTGCTGCTCTGCACGGATAAAATGCTGCGCAGCGCCGGAGTTGTGGAAAAGGTCACAGCGATTCTTGATGGATGTACGGACGTGCGGTATACGATCTACGACGAGGTGACAGAAAATCCGGGCAATTCGGTGGTCGATGGCGGCTATGCGCTGGCACGGGAGCTGCGCTGCGACGGTGTGCTCGGCCTTGGCGGCGGCAGCGCGCTCGACACGGCGACGGGCGTCGCGATGCTGATGACGAATGGCGGGCGCGCGCTCGACTACTTCCACGGAAAGCCCGTCGCGCATCCGTCGCTGCCGACGATCCTGATCCCGACGACGTCCGGCACGGGCAGCGAGGTGAACCGCTGCTTCGTCGTGACCGACGAGGCGACGGGCTTCAAGGACGGCGTCGCGGACGATTTGATGTGCCCCGCGGTCACGATCCTCGACCCGGAGCTGTGCCTAACGATGCCGCCGAAGGTGACGGCTTCGTCCGGCATCGATGCGTTCACGCACGCGCTCGAGGCGCTTCTTTCCCGTAACGCGCACCCGCTCTCCGATGCGCTGAACCTGCACGCGATGCGGCTCATCGCGCGTTATCTGCGGCGGGCGTATGCAGACGGAAGCGATCTGGAGGCGCGGAGCGGCATGTGTCTGGCGGCGGCAATTGCCGGGATCGGGTTTGATCAGGTGGGGCTGGTGCTGACGCATGCGATGGCCCATCCGCTCAGCGGGCGCTTCGGCGTGCCGCACGGCGTCGCCTGCGCGCTGCTGACGCCGCCGGTCATGGAGTTCAACGCCATTGCCGCGCCGGAGCGGCTGGCAGAGGTCGGGCACATTCTCGGTGTGCCGCGCGATCCCAACAAAACGGTCTATGAACAGGCGTATCAGGCGGCGGAGGCGTTCCGCGCGCTGATGCGGCAGCTCGACCTGCCGCTGACGCTGACGGAGCTCGGCGCGCGCGGCCTGGCAAGGCCCGCGATCACGGAGGCCGATCTCGATGCGCTGACCGCCGACGCGATGCTGGCCCGCGGGATGCGCGGGCGCAACCCGCGCGTCAACGCCGAGCGGGACATCCGGGCGCTCTATGCGAGCGTGCTGTGAGGGGACGGCGATGACGGAGCGGATCACAGCGCTGCGCATCCAGTCGCGCGACAATGTCGCGACGTGCGTGCTGGCGCAGCGGGCCGGGGAGACGGCAGTTTATGCGGACGGCGGAGAGACCGCGGAAGTGTGGCTGCGGGAGGACATCCCGTTCGGGCACAAGCTCGCAATCCGGCCCATCGCGGCGGGCGAGGAGATCATAAAATACGGCTATCCGATTGGGCGGGCCGTCCGGGACATTCCGGCCGGAGAGCATGTGCATGTCCACAACGTGGGCAGCCTGCGCTGCAATGGGACGGAAGGGGGATGAGCGGATGGAATTCTGGGGTTACTACCGACAGGATGGCAGCGTTGGCGTGCGGAACCACGTGCTGATCCTGCCCGCGACGCGGAACGTCAACTACATCTGCCACCGCATCGCCCTTGCGGTCCCCGGCGTGACGACGTTTTACACGACGGGCGAATATGGCCGCACGGGCGGCGACCGGAAGCGGCTGGCACGGTTTCTGACCGGCATTGCGCGGAACCCGAACGTGGCGAACGTCTTGCTGATCGGGATGCCGCATGGCTATGGATACCCGGAATTTCAGACCGACGCGCTGGCGGCGGAGATCGCAAGGAGCGGAAAGCGGCTGGAAGTCCTGAACGTCGACCGCTGCGGTGGACTGGAAGGGACGGTCGTGCAGGGCATCCGCCTTGCGCGGGAGCTGGTGCGCGAGGCGACGGCAATGCGGCGCGAGGCCGCGCCGCTCTCCAAGCTGACGATCGGGATGAAGTGCGGCGATTCGGATGCGACGAGCGGCCTGGCCGGGAATCCCGCGCTGGGAAGAGCGGTCGACCGGCTGATCGATGCGGGCGGCACGGCGCTGTTTTCCGAGACATTGGAGCTGATCGGCGCGGAGCAGACGCTGGTGCAGCGGGCGAAGACGCCGGAGGTGGCGCGGCGGCTGCTGCGGCTGATCGCAAAGTGGGAGGCGCGGGCCGCGTCCATCGGCGAGGACATCCGGACGATCAACCCCATCCCGGAGAACATCGCGGCGGGGATCACGACGCTCGAGGAAAAGTCGCTCGGGGCGGTGGAGAAGACGGGGACGCGGGAGCTTTCCGGCGTGCTCGACTACTGCGAGCGGCCGGGCGGACCGGGCCTCTGGCTGATGGATGCGTGGATGTCTTCTTACTCGCTGCTGCCGAGCTTTGCGGCGGCGGGCGCGCAGATCGTCCTCTATCAGCTGGGCGGCAACGAGCTTCCGCCGGAGGATGCGCCGCTCTCGGCGAACGATCCGGGGCTGGTCGCCCCGCTGCTGACGATCAGCGGCAATCCGCGCACGGCAAAGGCGGCGGGAGACTACCTCGACGTGTCGACCGGCGGCGTCCTGCTCGGGACCGAGACGCTGGACGCGGCGGGCGAACACATCCTCGGGGAGATCGTCCGCGCGGCGAATGGCCGGGCGACGCGCGGCGAGACGATGCGCTATCCGGAGCCGTTTGAAGTGTTTTTCGAGGGGCCGTTTATTTGAACGGTCCGCATTTAGAACTGCAGTCGTAGCGAAAAGTCCCCCTCTATTAAGAGGGGGGACAGATTGCCGAAGGCAATCAGGGGGGAGAAGAATTTTAGCTCCCCCAGTCATGCTTCGCATGACAGCCCCCTCTTGGTAGAGGGGGCCTTCGGGCGGACAGAGCCGTCCGCCCCTACAAGAGGTGCGATGCAAAGCGGAAGGGCGGACAGGGGCATCGGTCCGTAAGCAAATTTGGGATCTCTAAATTTCATGATAGGGGGAGAAGGAAACATGGGTAAAAAGGTGATCGCACTTGGTCTGGCGCTGGTGCTGCTGTGCGGGATGCTGGCGGGCTGCGGCGCACAGAAGAAGGAGACCGCGGCGGCCTCCGGCGGGAACGTCATCAAGGTGGGCTTTGCCGGGCCGCTCTCCGGCGCGTCGGGCCAGGTGGGCGCGTCGTGCTACAACGGGGCGCTGATGGCGTTCAACGAGCGGAAGGCGGAGCTGGAAGAAAAGTCGGGCTGCACGCTGGAATTTGTGACGAACGACGACCAGTCTGACCCGACGGTCGCCGTGACGATCGGGCAGAAGATGGTGTCCGACCCGGATGTGCTCATCATGATCGGGCACTGCAACTCGAGCTGCACGATCTCGTCGTCGGCCATCACGTGCCCGGCGGAGCTCGGCATGGTGACGGGCCAGTCGACGAACGTGGATGTCACGGAGCGGGGGCTGAAGGGGATGCTCCGCGTCTGCCAGCGGGATGATTTTGAGGCCCCGGCGACGGCAAAATTCTGCAAGGAGACGCTCGGCATCGGGACCATTTTCCTCGTCAACGACCAGCAGGCGTTCGGCGCGGGGCAGTGTGAGGCGTTTGAGGCCGCGGCGAAGGAGCTGGGGCTGGAGGTCGTGGCGAACGAGGGCATCGTCTCAAACGAGGTCGACTTCTCCGCGGTCGTCAACCAGATCGCCGCGGCGAACCCCGACGCGGTCTACTACGGCGGGAACTATCCTGAGGGCTCGCTGCTGCTCAAGCAGATCCGCGACAAGGGCATCACATCCATCTACGTCGGCTCAAGCGGCGTGGACACGGCGGAGCTGGTGAACATCGCGGGAAAGGAGAACGCGGTCGGCGCGTACTACATCTCGTCCAGCCCGGCGTTCGATTCGAGCGAGAAGCTCCAGAGCTGGGTGGACGCCTATCAGCAGACCTCCGGCCTCACGGCGGACGGCTACGCCATCTATTTCTATGAAGCGGCAACGGTCGCCCTGCAATCCCTCGCCGACGCCATTGACGCGGCGGGCGGCAAGCCGACGCGCGCACAGGTCGTCGAGGCGATGGCGGGCGTACAGGTGGAGAGCATCACCGGCACGTTCCAGTTCGACGAAAAGGGCGACAACCGCAACGCAAAGGCCTACGCATACGAGATCGTGGACGGGTATCCCGGAAAGATGGTCGGGGAACTGACAGGGGCGTAAGCAAGAACAGGAACAGGTGGGGGCCGCCCGGACGGGCGGCCCCGGAGGGAAAGAGGGCTGTTTCGGAATGAGGTGATGGTGTGCTTCTGAAATTACTGCCGCAGATGGTCATCGACGGCCTGCAGCTCGGCTTTGTCTATGCCATCGTGGCGCTCGGCTATACGATGGTCTACGGTGCGCTGCATTTCATCAACTTTGCCAACGCGGAGATCTTCATGTGCGGCGCGTTCATCGGCGCGGAGACGCTGATCGCCCTGCTGGGCTCCGCGGCCTCCGGCGGGTGGACCGTGTTTTCGTTCCTCCTCGCGCTGCTGACGGCGCTGGTACTGACGGGGCTGCTCGGTGTATTCATCGAGCGTGTGGCCTATCGCCCGCTGCGCAGCGCGCCGCGGCTCGTGCCGCTGATCTCGGCGTTCGGCGTGTCGTATTTTCTGCAGGACTTTGTGCGCGTGGCCGAGACGTTCGCGCACAACAGCTTTTATCTGACGCTGCCGTCCATCTTCAGGCGGGAATTCGTGCTGAACGAGTCGACGAAGATCACGGTGCGCGCGATCATCATCGTCGGCGTCTGCTTTGCGGCGCTGCTGATCCTGCACACGTTCATCAACCGGACGAAGGTCGGCAATGCGATCCGCTGCGTGTCGCAGAACCAGACGATGAGCGCACTGCTCGGTATCCACGTAAACAAGACCATCACGACGACGTTTTTCGTCGGCGCGGCGATGGGCGGCGTGGCCGGGACGATGTTCGCCATCCAGTACGGCATGATCAACCCCTATATCGGCATCACGATCGGCAACAAGGCGTTCACGGCGGCGGTCTTCGGCGGGATCGGGAGCATCCCTGGTTCGATGCTCGGCGGGATCCTGCTGGGGCTGATCGAGTCGCTCGCGGCGGGGTATCTCAATACGCTGACCGGCGGCGTGATCGGCTCGGGCTACAAGGACATCTTTGCGTTCGTGGTGCTGATCGTGGTGCTCATCATCCGGCCGCACGGTCTGCTCGGCAAAAAGACGGCGGAGAAAGTCTGAGGTGAGAGCATGAAAACATGTGTTGCAAAACTTCAGGGCCTGTGGCGCGCGGGGCCCAGGGTCCAGATCCCGGTGATGGCGGCGGGAACGGCGCTGGCGTTCTGGTTCGCGTATGCAGATCCGTCCGGCGCGTTCGCCATGCTGGCGATGTTTGCCGCGGCGGGGCTCCCGTTCCTGTCCGGGCTGCCGAAGGCGGCGAAATACGGCTGGTGCCTCGTGGTGCTTTGTGTGCTGATGCCGGTCATCGGCACGAGATCGTCCTATTTCATGGATGTGGCGACGCAGGTCGGGATGTATGTGGTGCTGGCACTGGGGCTGAACATCACGGTGGGCTACTGCGGACTGTTTAACCTCGGGTACATCGCGTTCTATGCGCTGGGGGCCTATGCCTATGGCCTGCTCTGCACGAACCAGTGCCTCAACTTCCTCGCGGCGGGCGGAATCTTTCCGCTCAGCGGGAGCTATTTCTGGCTGTTTCTGCTGATCGGCGGGGCCATCGGCTGTCTGGTGGGCTTTTTGATCGCGCTGCCGGTCATCCGCATCAGCGGCGACTATCTCTGCATCGTGACGCTGGCGTTCTGCGAGATCATCCGCAATCTGCTGAACAACATGATCAAGCCGCTGAACATCACGAACGGCGCGAAGGGCATCGCGAACATCCCGAAGCCGGTGCTCTTCGGCAAGACGCTGGACAGCGTGACCTACATGTATTTTATCGTGCTGGCGATCGTGGCGGTGGTCATCCTGATCTGCCACTGCCTGGAAAACTCCAAGCTCGGACGGGCATGGACGGCCATCCGCGAGGACGAGACGGCGGCGCGCGCCGTCGGCATCCCGATCGTGAAGATGAAGATCGCGTCGTTCGTCATCAGCGCGTGCTTCGGCGGGGTGATGGGCGTGGTGTTCGCGGCGAAGCAGGGCTTTGTCAGCCCGGAGAGCTTCACGGTGCAGATCTCGTTCATGGTGCTGGCGATGGTTATTCTCGGCGGCACGGGGAATATCCCCGGCGTCATCATGGGCGCGTCGCTCATCTCGATTTTGAACCTGCAGATCCTGAAGGCGTTTTCCGAGGTGCTGAGCAGCGCGCGCGTCAACGGCGGACTGAACATCCCGGAGCAGCTGGATCCTTCGAAGCTGGAGAAGTTCTTCTTCGGGCTGATCTTGATCGTGATGATGATCTTCCGGCCCGGCGGTATCCTGCCGACGAAGAAAAAGCCCGTCACGCTCCAGAGCGCGGCGGCGCATGGGAAGGAGGCAGAACGATGACGGAGACGGTGCAGGCCCCCATCCTGGAGGCGGAAAACCTCTCGATCCAGTTCGGCGGGCTGAAGGCCCTGCAGGAGCTGAGCTTCACGATCCCGGAGAAGACGGTCTTCAGCATCATCGGGCCGAACGGCGCGGGCAAGACGACGTTTTTCAACATCGTGACCGGCATCTACCGGCCGACGGCCGGGGACATCCGCTTCTGCGGCGAGAGCATCGTGGGGCTGGAGCCGAGCCGCATCGTGGAGCGCGGGATCTGCCGGACGTTCCAGAACATCCGCCTGTTCCAGAACCTGACGGTGCTGGAAAACGTGATGATCGGCGAGCATCTGCACTACCGCTGCGGCCTGCCGGACATTCTGCTGCGGACCAAGCGGTTCCGCGCGGAGGAGCGGGCATCGGCCCTGCGGGCGGCGGAGATCCTGGACTACGTCGGGATCCTGGACGATGCGAACGAGCTGGCGAAGAACCTGCCGTATGGCCGCCAGCGGCGGCTGGAGATCGCGCGGGCGCTGGCCACGCGGCCGCGGCTGCTCCTGCTCGACGAGCCGACGGCGGGGATGAACCCGGCGGAGTCGGAGGAGATGGTGCGGCTGTTCCTGCGGATCTGCGACGAGAAGGACGTCTGCGTGCTGATGATCGAGCACGACATGAAGGTCGTCATGGGCGTGTCGCAGAAGATCATGGTCCTCAACTTCGGGCGGCAGATCGCCTGCGGCGCGCCGCGCGAGGTGCTCCAGAACGAGGAGGTCGTCACGGCCTATCTCGGACATCAGAAGGTGGTTTGAACGGACGGGAACGGAGCGGCGATATGGCATTTTTGGAACTGACAAAGGTGGAGGCGTATTACGGGAAGATCCGGGCGCTGAAGGGCATCGACCTGACGGTCGAACAGGGCGAGATCGTGACGCTCATCGGTGCGAACGGCGCAGGCAAGAGCACGACGCTCAAGGCCATCTCGGGGCTGATGAAGCTCGGGCCGGAGGCGAAGATCACATTCGGCGGAGAGGACATCACACACCTGCCGCCGCATGAGATCGCCGCGCGCGGCATCGCACATGTGCCGGAGGGGCGGGGCATCTTTGCGGAGAATACGGTGTTGGAAAATCTGCGGATGGGCGCGTATCTCTGCCGCGACAAGGCCCGCATGCAGGCGCTGCTGGAGACGGCGCTGGATCTTTTCCCGCGTCTGCGCGAACGGCTTGGCCAGCAGGCTGGGACGCTCTCCGGCGGGGAGCAGCAGATGCTGACGATGGCGCGGGGGCTGATGATGGAGCCGAAGCTGATGCTGCTCGACGAGCCGTCGATGGGTCTGGCCCCGGTCATTGTGGAGCAGATCTTCGAGATCATCGCGGATCTGCACCGGCGCGGCATCACCATCCTGCTCGTGGAGCAGAACGCCTATATGGCGCTGCAGATCGCGCAGCGCGGATACGTCATCCAGACGGGCAGCATCGCGCTGACGGACGCGAGCGAGCGGCTGCAAAACAACGCCATTGTGCGGGGGCTTTATCTCGGCGAAGCCGGATAGAGCGCAAAAATACGGATCAAGGGGGAATTCGGATGAGACACGATCATCTTTTTATCGATGGAAAATGGGTCGAGAGCGCGAGCGGCGCGGTCTATACCCGGCGGAACCCGGCGACGGGGGATATCGTTTCGCAGCACGACCGGGCGACCCCGGAAGAGACGGAGGCGGCCATCCGCGCCGCGCGCGAGGCATTTGACCACGGGCCCTGGCCCCGGATGGCCGCGGCGGAGCGCGGCGCGATCCTGCGGCGCGTCGCGGCCATGATGCGGGAGCGGTGCGATGCGCTCGCAAAGCTCATTACCTGGGAAACCGGGAAACCGATCGGCCAGGCGCGCGGGGAGATCCGGTCGACAGCGGATCTTTTTGACCATGTGTCACATCTGGCGCTGGAGGTCCACGGCGAGAGCTATGCCGTGTCCGGCACGTATGACGCGGTCGTCGCGCGGGAGCCGGTCGGCGTGGTGGCGGCGATCGTGCCGTGGAATTTCCCAATCATGATGCTTGCCTTCAAGATCGCGCCGGCGCTGGCCGTCGGCTGCACGATGGTCTGCAAGCCGGCGGAGCTGACGAACTCGATCGTTGCGGAGGTCTGCGGGCTGTTCCGGCAGGCGGGCCTGCCGGACGGCGTATTGAACATGGTCTCGGGCCGCGGGACGGTCGTCGGGACGGTGCTGACCGAAAGTCCGCTGGTCGACAAGGTCACGTTCACCGGCTCCACCGCGGTGGGCCGCGGCGTGATGGCGGGCGCGAGCGGCAGTCTGAAGCATGTCTCGCTGGAGCTCGGCGGCAAGTCGCCGAACATCGTCTTTTCTGATGCGGCGCAGATGGATGACGCGGTGGACGCCGCGTGCTGCAACGTGTTCTTCAACCAGGGCGCAGTCTGCGACGGCGGGACGCGGCTGCTGCTCCAGCGGAGCATCCACGACGAATTTCTGGAAAAGCTCGTCGCGAAGACGAAGAAGCTCACCGTCGGCGACCCGATGACCGATGTCCATCTCGGCGCGATCATCTCCGAAGAGCAGTGCAGGACGATCCTCGACTATATCGAGACCGGCAAGCGGGAGGCCAGACTCGTCGTGGGCGGACACCGGCTGACCGGCGGGATCTACGACAGGGGCTATTACATCGAGCCGACGATCTTCGACGTGGTGGGGCGCAGGGCGCGCATCGCGCAGGAGGAGATCTTCGGGCCGGTGCTGGCGGTGCAGACGTTCGAGGATGAGGAGGAGGCCATCGCCATCGCAAACGACAGCAGCTACGGCCTGGCCGGCGGCGTCTGGACGCAGGACGTCAGCCGCGCCATCCGCGTGGCGAAGGCGCTGCGCGCGGGGACGGTCTACATCAACGATTTCGGCATGGGCTCGGTGCAGCTCCCGTTCGGCGGCTGCAAGCAGAGCGGCATCGGCCGGGAGAAGGGGATGCTCGGCATTGCCGAATTTTTGGAGGCGAAGACCATCCACATCCAGACCTCGCTTGACAAAACGCCATGGGTCAGATAGACTGTTCATAAACCCTCTGTGAGGATATTACGTTCTGAAATTGGGGGAAAATGATGAAAAACGAGAGCATGATCCGCAAAATTCTGGAAGGGGAGCTGGTCCCGGCGCTCGGCTGTACGGAGCCGATGGCTTTCGGCCTGTGTGCTGCGGCAGCGCGGGAGTGTGCCCGCGGCGCGGTGGAGCGCATCGGGATCGAGGCGTCCGCTGCGATGGTCAAGGGCGTGCAGTATGTCAAGATCCCGCGCTCGGAAGGCCGGTGCGGCGGGAAGATGGCCTGTGCGCTCGGCGCGCTGGCGGGCCGTCTGGCGGACGGGATGGAGGTCTTCCGCCGGGTGGAGCCGGAGGACGTCGCGGCGGCGGAGCGGATGATCGCGGAAGGACGCGTGGCGCTGACGCTGGCGGAGGATGTGCCGCGGCTCTGGCTGCGCGTGACCGTCACCGGCCGCGAAGGGATCGGCGCGGCCATCCTGCAGGACCGGCACGACAATGTGGTCTGGATGGCGGCGGACGGAAATGTCCTGCGCGATACGTGCGGCGGCGCGGAGGCGGAAGAGGCGCTGGATTACAGCGTGCTCAGCATCGAGTCCATCCTGGATTACTGCCGGAACGCGCCGATCGGGGAGCTGGCCCGGGCGGAGGAGTCCGTCCGGCTGAATCTGGCGCTGAGCGCGGACGGCTTCACGCGGGAATATGGCATGCATGTGGGCCGGACGCTGCGGGAGCGGGCCGGGGGAGACCTCCTCGGCGACGATCTTCTGATGTATGCCGTCAGTGCGGCGTGCGCGGGTGTGGACGCCCGGATGGGCGGTTCCGATCTTGCGGCGATGAGCAACAGCGGCTCCGGCAATCAGGGGCTGACGTGCACGGTGCCGATCGCGGCGGCGGGCGAGCGGATGGGCAGGAGCCGGGAAGAGATCGTCCGCGCGGCGGCGTTCGGCAATCTGGTGACGGTGTTCCTTAAGACGCACTATGACCCGGTCTATGGGCGGATGTCGCCGATCTGCTGTGCGGCGCTCGCGGCGGGCGGCGCGGCCAGCGGAGTGGCCTATCTGCGCGGCGCGGATGCGGCGTGCGTGCGGCGGCTGATGCAGACGGTGCTCGGCAATGTGTGCGGGCTGGTGTGCGACGGGGCGAAGGCCAACTGCGCGTCCAAGGTCGGCATGGCGCTGCACGGCGCGATGCAGGCGCTGCTGCTCGCCGAGGACGGCGCCGGCGCGGATGAAAACTGCGGCATCGTGGACGGGACGCTGGAGCGGACGGCCTGCAATTTCTTCCGTCTCGCGCGGGAGGGCACGTGCGACATGGAGGGCGCGCTCTGCCGCATCGAGGCCGAAAAGACTGGCGGGCTGCAATAGAGTTGATACCGGCATTAGGCCCCCTCTATGAAGAGGGGGCTGGCCGAGCGAAGTGAGGCCTGGGGGAGCTTCCATAGCTTCTCCCCCCTGGATCGCCTTCAGCAATCTGTCCCCCTCTATAAAGAGGGGGGCTTTTTCGTTGTGGGAATGATGGGCCGGGATGGATTCGGGCTTGTGTTTTGGGTGAGGATATTTTATAATCGTAACAAATGAAAGGAGGCCGGAGCATGAACGAGGAATTAACGGTGTTGGTAGCCGACGATGAGCCGGAACTTTTGCAGGCGGTGTGCCAGCTGATCGACTGGCAGGCGCTGGGCTACCGGCTGGTGGGCCGGGCCAGCAACGGGCTGGACGCCCTGCAGCTGGTGGAGGAGCTCCAGCCGGACTTTCTGCTGACCGACATCCGGATGCCGTTCATCTCCGGCACGGCGCTGACCCGGCAGGCCAAGGCCGTGCAGCCGCTGCTGCAGGTGGCGTTTCTGAGCGGATATGACGATTTTGAATACGCGAAGTCCGGCATCGAGGACGGGATCGTCGCCTATCTGCTCAAGCCCATCAGCATGGCGGAGCTGACGGCGGAGCTGGAGAAGATCCACGAGAAGATCGTCTCCCGGCTGGCCAGCCTGACGAAGCGCCGCGGGCCGGAAGAGCGGGAGATCATGACGGCATCGCTGCTGCTGGATGAATTCTGCCACAGGGGCGAGATCGTTTCGCGCCTGGCGCAGAGCGGCGTCGCGATTTCGAACAGCAGCACGATCATTGTTGGGATCATCCGGGTGCCTGGGGCGCAGACAGCGGATGTGCTTGCGGTGGCGGAGCGGATACTGTCGCGGGTGTGCGGCTGCTGCGGGTTCTGCGCGGATGAGCGGGTGGTCCTGCTGCTGGCGGCGGAAAACGGATTCGGGACGCTCTATGGCGCACTGGATGAACTGCGGCAGGCGATCCGGCGAACGTGCGGCGGAGCCGAGGCACAGATCGGGCTGAGCAAGGAGCATGGCTCAGTCGCGGAAGGGCATGCGGCCTATCTCGAGGCGATGGAGGCATTGCAGGCGGCGCGCGGCGGCGAGGTGCAGGCCGCAGGCGGCTGGGACGACATGGCGGTGCTCTGCGCGCGGGCGATGAAGATCATCGAAAAGGAATATATGGACGAGACGCTGACGCTGCAGTTGGTGAGCGAGCGGCTGCACGTGAGCCCGAACTACCTCGGCGCGAACCTGAAGAAGCACGCGGGTGACACGTTTATGAACATCCTGATCCGCAAGCGGATGGACGTGGCGCGGAACCTCATCCAGAACGGGCCGAGCCGGATCGCGGAAGTGGCGCGGCGGTGCGGCTACAGCGACCAGAGCTATTTCGGCTACTGCTTCAAGAAGTATTATGGGATGTCCCCGGCGCGGATGCGGCAGACGGCGGCGGAGCATGGGGAGACGGCGCAATGAAAAAGAATCGGATGAGCATGAATCTCATCATGGTGCTGGCGATGGCGGCAGTGGCCGTGTGCGTGCTGGTGTGCGCGATCGTGATTTTCGTGCAGACGTACCGCAGCGCGCTGATCCGCAACGCGGAGACGACGAGCCGGCAGGCCATTGCGCAGGTGAGCAGCACGATGGAGGAATATCTGGACGACATGAACGGATCGGTCGCGCTGCTGACGGAATATCTCGATCTGCCGGTGCGGCAGCGGGAGGCGCGGTTTGAGACGTTTCTGGAGATCAAGCCGGACGTCGTGGCCATCACGACCTACGACGAGAACGGGCAGATGAAAAACTGCTACAGCCTCGGCCAGAGGCTGCGCGAGCATATTTTGCAGAATTTGTCGCTGGACGCGTCGCGGCTGGACGAGTATGCGGACGGCTATGTGTCCGCGCCGCATGTGATGTCGATCTTTGAGGAATCGTATCCCTGGGTCGTGACGCTGATCGAGCCGGTCGCGACGGGCGAGGGAGAGCGATGGGTCGCGGTGGACATCGGGTGCTCGAACATCTCGGGCTACATCAACGGCGTCGGCATCGGGCAGCGGGGCTATTGCTTCCTCGAGGATCTGGAGGGCAATCTGGTCTACCACCCGCAGCAGCAGCTGATCTACTCCGACCTCAAGCAGGAGAACACGGCGCTGACGGCGGAGCTCGCGGACGGGGCGCACGTGGAGGGCAATACGATCTACACGGTGCAGACGCTCTCGAGCGGAAGCTGGCGCGTGGTGGGCGTGAGCTCGGTGCAGGAGCTGATCACGGACGGCTTGCAGGAGGTGCTGCGCATCAGCGTGATCTCGGCGCTGTTCATTCTGGCGGCGATGCTGATGCTGAGCGTGCTGCTGTCGCGGATGCTGTCGCAGCCGATCCAGAATCTGGTCTCCGCGATGCGGAGCTTTGAGAAGAATGCGGACAATTTCAGCTATGAGCCGGTGACCGGCGTACGCGAGGTGCAGAACCTTTCGGTGTCGTTCGAGCACATGGTGCGCAAGATCCAAGCGCTGATGGCCAGGGTCCGCAGCGAGGAGGTCAACCTGCGCAAGACGGAGCTGAAGGCGCTGCAGGCACAGATCAACCCGCACTTCCTCTACAACACGCTCGACTCCATCTCCTGGATGTGCGAGCAGGGACGGAACGACGAGGCCGTGTTGATGGTGAACGCGCTGGCGCGACTGTTCCGCATCAGCATCAGTCGTGGACACGAGCTGATCCCGATCCGCAGCGAGGTGCAGCATGCGCAGAGCTATCTGCAGATCCAGAGCGTGCGGTACAAGGAGCAGTTTTCCTACGAGTTTGACGTCGACGAGGGCTGTGTCGACTATCTCTGCAATAAAATTACGCTGCAGCCCATCATTGAAAACGCCATCTATCACGGCGTGAACGGCCTCGTGGACGAGGGGCGGATCGTCATTCGCGTGTTCTCGCGGGAGGACGACATCTTCTTCACCGTGGAGGACAATGGCGTCGGCATGGAGCCGGAGCAGATCGAAGAGATCTTCCGGAAAAAGCCGGACAGCAAGAGCGGCATCGGCATCAAGAACGTCAACGACCGGCTGAAGATCTGGTTCGGCGAGAAGTACGGCATCACGATCACGAGCGTCCCGGACGAGGGGACGTGCGTGACGGTCCGGATGCCGAAGGTGCGGGAGGAGAGCGAATATGAAAAGCATTAAACGTCTCGCGGCGCTCCTTCTGGCGATGCTGATGCTGGCACTGACGGGCTGCGCGGCCGCGCGGACGGCTAAGCCGTACAGCGTCTATCTCATCTCGAAATCGACGACGACGGAATTCTGGAAGTCGGTGTTCGCGGGTGCGAACGCGGCAAAGTCGGAATACAATGTGGATCTCACGATCCTCGGGCCGGAGACGGAGGAGGATTATGAGGAGCAGAACGCCTATATCCGGCAGGCCATCGAGGCCGGGGCGGACGCGATCGTCTTCTCAGCCATCAGCTATACCGGCAATGCGGCGGCCGTCGACGAGGCCGTGGCGGCGGGGATCCGCGTGGTGATGATCGACTGCGATGTGGATTCGGACGGGGTATCGGCCCGGATCGGGACGGACAATGTCGCGGCCGGGCGGATGACCGGCGAGGCCGCGATGGATACGGACGAGGACGGCATCGTGGTCGGCATCGTGAACTGCTTCGTGGAGACGCAGAACGGTCAGGAGCGCGAGCGCGGGCTGCGCGAGGCGCTGCGCGGCGACGCGCGTGTGAAGGGCATCTATGTGGTGAACGTGCCGACCGACGCGGAGGAGGCGAAGCTGGCCGCGGAGCGGCTGGTGCAGGAGCATCCGGAGATCAATGTACTCGTCGGGTTCAACGAGCCGCTGGCTGTCGGCGTGGCGGAGGCAGTGGACGAGCTGGGGGTGACCGGGCAGGTACGCGCGATCTCGTTCGACACGAACATGCGCTGCATCGAGCTGATGCAGACCGGAGCCGTCGGCGCGCTGATCGTGCAGAACCCTTATGCGATGGGCTATCTCGGCGTGGAGAAGGCCTGGCAGGTGCTGCAGGGCGAGAAATTCGACGCGAACGAGCTGATCGACACGGCGACGCAGATCGTCACGAAGGAGAATATGTTCACGATGGAAAGCCAAAAGGCACTGTTTTCCTTCAGCTGAGCACACACGGAGCGGCGGCACGGAAAGAAATGAGTCGTTTTTTGTGCATGTCTCACAAAAACGAAGCAAAGATTTTGGAAGGGTCAAAAAAATTCTAGAAAAAAAGCGTGGAATTTTGACTGGGACTTTTTCAGTTTTTTGCTAGAATACAGATACAGAGCGCGGGAGACCGCGCATCTGAAATCAAATCATGGAGGAAACATTATGAAAAAGATTCTTGCACTCATGCTTGCGCTGGTCATGGTCGTCGCGATGGTCGCCTGCGCCAGCAAGGACACCACGGCTGACAAGACCCCCGCGGACACCACTCCGGCCGACACGACCCCGGCTGACACCACCACAGAAGACACCACCACCGAAGACACCACCCCGGCGGACACCTCTGCTGATACGGAGGCTTCCGAGCTGAAGGTCGGCGTGTTCTACTACACGTTCGCCGACACCTACATCGCCAGCGTCCGTACCGCTCTGGATGCGGAGCTGACCAACCTCGGCGTGAGCTTCAACAACTTCGACGGCAACAACAACCAGACCACGCAGAACGAGCAGATCCAGACCGCTGTCACCGACGGCTACAACCTGCTGGTCGTCAACATGGTCACCTCCGGCTCCCCGGACGTTGCCAACGAGATCATCTCCCTGGCCAACGGCACCCCGGTCATCTTCTTCAACCGCGCCATCGAGGCTGACGGCGAAGAGGGCACCGTTCTGAACGCCAACTCCAACATCTGCTTCATCGGCACCGACGCTCCGGAAGCCGGTCACCTGCAGGGCAAGATGGTCGGCGAATATCTGCTGGCCAACTGGGACACCGTTG
>CAJMLC010000005.1 GCA_905214155.1 uncultured bacterium
ATGGAACAGGATCTCTGCGCGCGGCTGCGCGAGAAAAAGCTCATTTCGATCGTCCGCGGCGCACCGACGGAAAAGATCACAAAGATCGCAGACGCGATCTACCGCGGCGGCTTCCGCTTCATGGAGATCACGTTTGACCAGTCCGGAAAGACTCCGCATGCGGTGACAGCGGAGCAGATCCGCATCGTGCGCGAAGCGTTCGACGGTCGGCTGCATGTCGGCGCTGGCACAGTCATGACCGAGGCGCAGCTGAAGCTCGCAGCAGAGGCCGGGGCAGAATATATCATCTCGCCGAATGTGGACACCGCGATCATCCGCGCGATCAAGGCCGCGGGCCTGATCTCGATCCCCGGCGCATTTACGCCGTCTGAGATCGCAGGCGCTTATCAGGCCGGAGCGGACTTCGTCAAGCTCTTCCCGGTGGACTGCGTCGACCTGAAGTACATCAAGGCCGTCCGCGCGCCGATCAACCATATCCCGCTTCTGGCGGTCAGCGGCGTGACGCCGGAGAACCTCGGCGATTACCTGAAGGCCGGCATGGCCGGTGCGGGCATCGGGAGCATCCTCGTCAAGGGCGAGGACGTGGCCGCCGACAATTTCGAGGCCATCGCCCAGCGCGCCGCGCGCTATGTCGCTGTGGTCGAAAGCATCTGATCCCATCTGAAGATCGCAAAAACCCGGCTGGCGTTTGCAGCACCAGCCGGGTGATATTATGCCCGCGCATCCCAGAGAGGGACGCGCGGACATTTTTGTTGGCAGTTACGCTTTCCTGGTCTCGATGCTGCGGAGCACGAAGAGCGTGCCGAGCGTGAGGACGGTGCTGACGCCGAGCGTCAGGTAGATGTTCTGCGAGAAGCCCGCGACGATGAAACCAAGGAAGCTGACGGCCGCGACGGTGACCGCGTAGGGCAGCTGCGTGGAGACATGGTTCAGATGGTCACACTGCGCACCGGCGGACGCCATGATGGTGGTGTCGGAGATGGGGGAGCAGTGGTCGCCGCAGACGGCGCCTGCGCAGCAGGCGGAGATACCGATGATGAGAAGCATGCTGTCCGTCGGGAAGACGGCGGTGACGACTGGGATCAGAATGCCGAACGTGCCCCACGACGTGCCGGATGCGAAGGCCAGCACACAGGCCACGAGGAAGATGACCGCAGGGAGCAGGGAATAGAGCGTCTTGGACGCGGAGAACATCATCGTCTGGACGAATTCCGCCGCGCCGAGCTCGTTGATCGTAGCCTTCAGGCTGACGGCGAGCGTCAGGATGAGGATCGGGGAGATCATCGCGATGAAGCCCTTGGGGATGCACTCCATGGCCTCCTTGAACGTGACGACCTTGCGTGCGACGAGGTAGATGACCGTCAGCACGAGGGCGATGATGCCGCCCCAGGGCAGGCCCACGAAGGCGTCGGTGTTGCCGAAGGCTTCGGCAAAATGGCCGGCATAAGCCGGATCGTCCCCGAAGAAGCCGCCGACATAGAGCATGCCGAGCGTGCAGGTGATGATCAGGACGGCAACCGGCAGGATGAGGTCGAGCAGGTGGCCCTTCGGGCTTCCTTCTTCCTGCTCGGCGGATTCCAGAATGGAGAGGTCGCCCTCCTTTTCGGCAAGCAGCTCAAACTTGCGCATGGGACCGTAGTCGAACTTCATGAGCGTGAGCGCGATGATGAACACGAAGGTCATCAGCGAATAGAGGTTGTAGGGAATGGCGCGGATGAACAGCTCGATGCCGCTCATGCCGGTGTTGAGGCCCTCCGCAGTCGAGGACACGGCGGCGGCCCAGGACGAGATCGGCGCGATCATGCAGACGGGCGCGGCGGTCGCGTCGATGAGGTAGGCCAGCTTGGGCCGGGAGATCTTGTGCCCGTCGGTGACGGGGCGCATGACGGAGCCGACGGTCAGACAGTTGAAATAGTCGTCGATGAAGATCAGCACGCCGAGGAAGAACGTGGCAAACTGTGCGCCGACGCGCGTCTTGATGTGGGTCTTGGCCCAGCGGCCGAACGCGGCGGAGCCGCCCGCCTTGTTGACGAGCGCGACGATGATGCCGAGCAGGACCAGGAAGAGGAAGATGCCGGCGTTGTCCGCGATGGCGGAGATAAGGCCGGTGTTGACGACGGTGTCGAGCGTGGCGACGGGGTGGAAATTTGTCGTGAACAGCGCGCCGACGACCACGCCGATGAACAGCGAGCTGTAGGCCTCTTTTGTCACGAGGGCCAGCACGATGGCGATCACCGGCGGGACGAGGGACCACGCCGTTTCGGCCAGGGTCGCGCCATTTGCGCAGCGGATCCCGGCGACCACGACGAGGATCAGCATCGCGGCGATCACAACGATCGACACGAACGGGTTGGATTTTTTCTGGTTCATGGTTTCAGCTCCTACAAAAAAATGCGTCATGATACCATCATGACGCAGAAAATCCACAACATGACAGCGCTCCACTTCCGTGACAGTCCGTGCGATCTTCTCCCACGGCCCAGAGCCCTGCGCGCAGGCGCGGACAAGACCCTTCGGCGGCCGCCCCTTTTCACGCCCCGGCGCCTGCCGGATGGGTGGGCGTGTACTCTTGTTGGCCGCAACCTCTATCATAACTGTGCTTTATTATACGAAAACTTTGGAGTTTGTCAATCGTTCGGACGTAAAAATATAAAAATTTTGTAAATTTTTTTCGAGCGGCGGCGAACGGTGTCGTCCTGAACGTGCATCGCATAGAATGCCACAGGGAGGGATCGCCATGTTTCAATATGTATTTTCATTCGATTCGCTCACAGCGGCGCAGTTGGCGCGCGGCGTGCTCGACGCGCGGTATGTTCCCTGCCGGGTGGTGCGGGCGCCGAAGGCCGCGGCGAAGCGAGGATGCGGCTATGCGGTGCGCGTGGAGGGGCGGGACGGCGCGCGGAGCGCGGCGCTTTTGCGGGAAGCGGGACAGCGGTTTTCCGGCGTGTTCCGGTTGCTGCCGGACGGAACGGCAGAGGAGGCGGCGCTGTGATTTATCTGGATGCTGCGGCGACAACGCTGCAAAAGCCGGATGCGGTGCGCCTCGCGGTGCTGCGGGCGATGCAGCGGTGCGCGAGCGTGGGCCGGGGCGGGTACGGCGCGGCAATGGAAGCGGCGGAGGCCGTTTACCGCTGCCGGAGCCTCGCGGCAGAGCTGTTCGGCGCGGAAGCGGAGCAGGTTGTCTTTACAATGAATGCGACGCACGCGCTGAATATCGCGGTGCATTCGCTGGTGCGCCCCGGGGACGAGGTCGTGATCTCGGGGTTTGAGCACAACGCGGTCTGGCGGCCGCTGACCGCCGCCGGGGCGGAACTCAAAATTGCCGGGCGGAAACTTTTTGACCCGGGGGACACGCTGCGCGCATTTGACGCAGCGCTGACGGAGCGGACGCGCGCGGTATTCTGTACGCATGTGTCCAATGTATTTGGGTATATCCTGCCGGTGGAACGCATCGCGGCGCTCTGCCGCGCACGCGGGGTCCCGTTCGTGCTGGACGCTTCGCAGTCCGCCGGGACGCTGCCTCTCTCGCTGCGGGAGCTTGGCGCGGCCTTTCTTGCGATGCCGGGCCACAAGGGGCTCTACGGCCCACAGGGTACGGGAATCTTGCTGTGCGGACAGCTGCCGGAGCCGCTCCTGGCAGGCGGGACGGGGAGCCTCTCAAGGTCAGCGTCGATGCCGGACTTCCTGCCGGACCGGGCGGAGGCCGGGACGCACAATGTGCCGGGGATCTGCGGGCTGGCCGCGGGGCTGGAATTCGTCCGGCGGCGGGGCGTGGACGCGATCTTCCGGCACGAGTGTGCGCTGCGGAAGGCGCTCTGCCGGGCACTTGCGGATTCAGATGTCGAATGCTTCACGGGCGCGGCGCAGAGCGGCGTCCTGTCCGTGCGAAAGCGCGGCGAGGACAGCGAGCAGACGGCGCAGCGGCTGGCCGGGGCGGACGTCTGCGTCCGGGCCGGGCTGCACTGCGCGCCGCTGGCACATGAGAGCGCCGGCACGCTGGAGACCGGGACCGTGCGGCTGAGCATTTCGGCGTTCAACACGGCGCGCGAGATCGCGCAGGCTGCGGCAATTCTTAAAAAATAATGAAGCCGCCGCTGTTTTTCAGCGGCGGCACTTGCGCCGGAGACGATTTTGGAGTATAATCATCGTGATTATATGGAGAAGATTGCGCTGCCGGAGGACGGCATGCGTTTAAGGGGATACACATGACCGCAATTCAAAACTTTTTTCAGAATTTACTGTATCAGATCCCAAAGATCGGAATTTCTGACATCATCGACATTCTGGTCGTCTCGTTTCTGATCTATACGGTGCTGCGCCTGGTCCGCAGCAGCAGCGCGGCGCGCGTCGCGTGGACCGTTCTGGTGCTGCTGATCGCGACGTGGCTGACGAGCGTTTTTAACCTCTATGCGTGCAACTGGATTTTGAATAAGATCCTGGAGCTCGGCTTTATTTCGCTGGTGGTCATCTTCCAGCCGGAAATCCGGCGGGCGATGGAGCGGTTTGGCGGGAAGTTCTTTTTGAATCTGGTCGACCCGGCAAGCAAGAAGAGCGTGGAGGAATCGGCCATCGAGGCGACGGTCTCGGCCTGCGAGATCATGAGCAAGGAGCGCGTGGGCGTGCTGCTCATCTTCGAGCGGAGCGTGTCGCTGGAGGAATACTTCAAGACCGGAACGCTCATCGACGCGAAGGTGACCGAGCAGCTGCTGCGCAACCTCTTTTTCCCGAAGGCGTCGCTGCACGACGGTGCGGTCATCGTCCGGGGCGGGCGGATCGCGGCGGCTGGCTGCGTGATGCCGCTGTCTGAAAATACACACCTTTCCAGCGACCTCGGCACGCGCCACCGCGCAGGCATCGGCACGAGCGAGGTCTCGGACGCGGTGGTCGTCATCGTCTCAGAGGAGACGGGCACGATCTCCGTCGCCATCGGCGGGATGCTCAAGCGGCACCTTGCGCCGCAGACGCTGGAAAAGCTGCTGTCCAATGAGCTGATGACGAAGGAGGACACGAAGGGGTCCTGGATCGAGCGGCTCCGCGCCAGAATTGCAAAGGCAGGAAGATATGAAAAAAAGTAAGCTCATTACCATGGCGATCTCGCTGTTTGCGGCGATCTGTCTGTGGATCTACGTCGTGACGGTCGTCAATCCGGACGGCTCGACGACGATCTCCAACATCCCGGTCACGTTCTCCGGGGCGGAGGTGCTGCGGGAGGATCAGGGACTGGTGCTCTCCGGCGACTATCAAGATATGGTGACGGTCAGCTTCACGGGCAAGAATTCCGACATGAAGAAGCTGGAACAAAACAAGGACGAGATCTCGGCGGTGGTCGACGTGTCGAAGATCCGCAGCACGCGGGATTATACGCTGAGCTATGACCTCCTGCTGCCGGACGCCGTGCCGGACTCGGCGGTCACCATCACCGACCGGACGCCGGGCAACATCACGGTCCATGTGGAAAAGCTTGTGAAAAAGCCGGTTCCGGTGAAGGGCGATTTCTCGCAGGTCGAGGTCGCCGACGGGTACATGCTCGACAGCACGACGTTTGACTATGACACCGTGACCGTGGAGGGCGCGGAGTCGGTCGTGAATCAGATCGAATACGCGCTGATCTCGATGAATCGCACGAACGTGGACAAGACCATATCGGAGCAGCTGGACTACACGCTGGTCGACGCGAACGGCGACCCGGTCGACACCAGCGAGCTGACGATGGACGTGCAGGCCATCGACGTGACGCTGACGGTCGTGATGTACAAGGAAGTGCAGCTGGACGTCAAGTTTATCGACGGCGGCGGCGCGACGTCGAGCGACGTCTCTTATACGATCGACCCGGAGACGATCACGCTCTCCGGCGACGCGACGGCACTCGAGGGTGTGAACACCATCCTGCTCGACAACATCGATCTGTCTGCGATCATGAAGAACGAGGATACGGTGCTGCGGCAGATCATCATCCCGAACAACGCGACGAACGTCTCCGGCGAGCAGGAGGCCAAGATCACGCTCCGCATCAAGAACAAGGAGATTTCGACCATCCGCTCGTCGAACATCACGTTCACCGGTGTGACTGAGGGGCTGGAGGCGAAGAGCATCGCGCAGCAGCTCCAGGTGACGTACCGCGCGTCGAGCGAGGATGTGAAACGGATCTCGGCGAACAATGTCCGAATTGTGGCGGATATGACCGAGTTCACCCAGCCGGGCACGTATCAGGTGCCGGTCGAAGTCTACTTCGACGGCTTCTCCGGCGCGGGCGTGATCGGGGACTACACGGTCGCGGTGACGCTGAGCAAGGTAGAGGAATAACCGCTCCGGCGATCACGCCGGGTATGGAAATACGGAGGAATGTGTTTTGATCAAGAGTATGACCGGCTACGGCCGTGCGGCGCAGACGATCGGCGGCCGGGAGATCACGGTCGAGATCCGGTCTGTCAACAACCGGTATCTGGATTGCAGCGTGAAGCTGCCGCGCGTGTTCGGCTTCGCCGAGGACGCGGTCAAATCCCGCGTGAAGGAGGAGATCTCGCGCGGCAAGGTCGACGTGTTCATCTCGGTCAACGTCACCGCGGACACGGAGATGAAAATTTCGCTCAACCGCCCGGTGCTCGAGGGGTATCTCGCGGCACTGAACACGATCGCAAAGGACTATGGTGTGCCGAACGACGTCACGGTGACGTCGCTGGCGCGGATGCCTGATGTGTTCGTCGTGGAAAAGCAGGAAGAGGATGAGAAGCAGATCACGGCGGACATCCTGTCTGTGGTGAACGAGGCGATCGGAAAATACGGCGCGATGCGCACTGTGGAGGGCGCGGCTCTGGAGGCCGATCTCCGGGCCAGGAGCAAGACGATCCTCGCACTGGTCGAGCGCGTGGAGCAGCGCAGCCCCGTGACGCTGACGGAATATCGCCGGAGACTGACGGACAAGATGCAGGAGGTCCTGCAGTCGACCACGATTGACGAGGGCCGCATTTTGCAGGAGGCCGCCATCTACGCTGACAAGATCGCTGTGGACGAAGAGACCGTCCGCCTGCGGAGCCATCTGGCCCAGCTCGACACGATGCTGACCGACGGCGGCGCCATTGGCCGGAAGCTCGATTTCCTGCTGCAGGAGCTGAACCGCGAAGCGAACACCATCGGCTCGAAGGGCAACGACATCGAACAGGCCCGCACGGTGGTCGCGATCAAGGCGGAACTGGAAAAGATCCGCGAGCAGACGCAGAATATCGAATAACAGGAGCCGGTCATGCGATTTATCAACATCGGTTTTGGCAACGTCGTTGCCGCACAGCGGATCCTCGCGGTGCTGAGTCCCGACTCTGCGCCCATCAAGCGCATGATTCAGGAGGCAAAAGAGCGCGGGATGCTGGTCGATGCGTCGTTCGGTCGGAGCACAAGGGCGGTGCTGCTGATGGATACGGATCATGTGATCCTGTCGGCGCTGGGGCCGGAGCAGCTGTCGGGCCGCGGGTCTGAAGAGAAGGAGGATGGGGCAGAATGAGAGGAAAGCTGTTTGTGGTCTCCGGGCCTTCGGGCGTGGGAAAAAATACGCTGCTGAACGCTGTGGTCGCGCGGAGTGAGCACGTGCGCTACTCCATCTCAGCCACATCCCGTGCGATGCGGCCCGGTGAGGTCGACGGCAAGAGCTATTATTTCGTGACGCGCGAGCAGTTTGAAAAGCTGATCGCGGACGACGCGCTGCTGGAACATGCGGAGTATGTCGGCAACTACTATGGCACACCGCTCCAGCCCATCCGCGAGGCCGTCGAGGCCGGGACGGACATTTTGATGGATGTCGATGTGGTTGGTGCGCTGAAGATCAAAAAGCGGCTGCCCGGTGCGGTGCTCGTGTTCATCGCGGCGCCGTCGTTCGACGCGCTGCGGCAACGGCTCGTCCACCGGGGTGATGTCTCGCCGGAGGCGATGGCCGAGCGGCTGGAGCGTGCGCGGTGGGAATATACACAGGCGCATCAATATGATTACATTCTCCTCAATGAGGATGTGGAACAGACGGCCGGAGAGCTGATGGCGATCATGACCGCTGAAAAATGTAAAACGATGGAGCGTATCCATTTGATCAAGGAGGAACTTTAATGCTGTATCCCGCAATGTCTGAGCTGCTGAAGCATATCGACAGCCGCTATCTTCTCGTCAATGTCGTGGCGCACCGCGCCCGCCAGATCTCGATCGAATCCGAGCTGACGCACGAGCCGCTGCCGGAAAAGCCGGTCACGATGGCCATTCAGGAGGTCGCGCGCGGCGAGCTGACGGCGACGCTCAAGGAAAAATACATGAGATAAAAAACGACGAAAGGCGCAGGCCGGGGGCCTACGCCTTTTGAGCTTGGAATGGGGAGGTCCGCATGATCGCACAGGTTGCAGTTTCTGACTGCGTATATGCCATTGATCGGCCCTATTCCTACAGGATCCCGGACGGGCTGACGCTGCAGCCGGGGATGCGGGTGCTCGTTCCGTTCGGGAACGGGAACCGGAAGAAAGAAGCCGTGATGCTGGCCGTGAGCGCGGGCGAGGAAGCAAAGCTCAAGTCCGTCGAGCAGGCGCTGGACGAGGAGCCGGTTCTGACCGCGGAGCAGCTGCGGCTGGCAGGTTTTCTGCGTGAGCGGTATTTCTGCACGTATTATGACGCCGTGAAGGCCATTTTGCCGGCGGGCTTATGGTTCCGGAGACAGGAGACGTTCGCGCTGACGCCGGAGGCGGCAGATGTGCCAGAGGACGGCAGCCTCGCCGGGCAGCTGGTGCAGTTTCTGCGTGAGCTTGGCGGCAGCGCGACGGACGCGGCGCTGCGGCAGCGGTTCCCCGACGAGGAGCAGCTGGTGCAGACGATCAAGACGCTGAAGGCCAAAAAAATGCTGACCTCGAGCCTCGACCTGACGCGGCGCGGCGGCGTAAAGACACAGAAGCTCGCGGCGCTGGCCGTCCCGGCGGAGGACGCAATGGACTTCGCACGGCGCAAACAGCGCGCTGCGCCGCTGCAAAAGGCGGTGCTGGAGCTGCTGTGCGCAGTGGGCAGCGGATCGGCGCAGGAGATCTGCGAGCTGACGGGCGCGTCGATGCCGACGCTGCGGCGGCTGGAAAAGCTGGAGCTCATCACGATCTCGGAGCAGCCGGTCTTCCGGCCGGCGGTGCGCATTGCGCCCCCGGCGGAGCCGATGCACCTGAACGAGGAGCAATCCGCAGCCGTGGAAGGACTCTGGACGCAGACGCAGCGGGAAAAGCCCGGTGCGGCGCTGCTCTACGGCGTGACCGGCAGCGGGAAGACCGCCGTCTATATGGAGCTGATCGCGAGGACGCTCGCGGCGGGGCGCTCCGCCGTGCTGCTCGTGCCGGAGATCGCGCTGACGCCGCAGTTGCTCGGCAAGCTGACCGGGCGGTTCGGCGAACAGGTGGCGGTGCTCCATTCGAGCTTACAGGTCGGCGCGCGGTTTGACGAGTGGCGACGCATCCGCGAGGGGCGGGCGCGCGTTGTCGTCGGGACGCGGTCGGCGGTATTTGCGCCGGTCGAAAACGTTGGGCTCTTCATTCTGGATGAGGAGCAGGAGCACACCTATAAATCGGAGAACACGCCGCGCTACCATGCGCGCGAGGTCGCGCTCTATCGCGGGCTGCGGGCTGGGGCTCTGGTCGTCTTCGGGTCGGCGACGCCGTCGGTCGAGACGATGTACCATGCAAAGTGCGGTGATTTCGCGCTCTATACGCTGAAAGAACGCTTCAACCGGCAGGCAATGCCGCGCGTGGAGCTGGTCGACCTGAAGCAGGAGCTGCGGCAGGGAAACGCCGGGATCGTGAGCACGGCGCTCGAAGAACGGCTGCGCGACACGGTCATCCGCGGCGACCAGGCCATCTTGTTTTTGAACCGGCGCGGCAACAGCCGCTGCCTCGTCTGCGTGGACTGCGGCGACGCGCCGAGCTGCCCAAGGTGCAGCGTCTATCTGACGTATCATTCCGTAACGAACCGGCTCATGTGCCACTACTGCGGATACTCGGAGCCTGTGACGGAGCGGTGTCCGCACTGCGGCGGAGCGCTCCGCCCGGTCGGTGCGGGGACGCAGAAGGTGGAGGAGGAGCTGCGCTATGAATTCCCGGATACGGGCATTCTGCGCATGGACGCCGATACCGTGAACGCTGCGAACAGCCATGAGGCCATCCTCGAACGGTTCCGCCGGAAGGAAGCGTCCATCCTCGTGGGGACGCAGATGGTGGCCAAGGGGCTGGATTTTGCGTCGGTGACGCTGGCCGGCGTGCTGGACGCTGACCTGAGCCTTTATGTCAACCACTATCGCGCAGCGGAGACGACGTTTTCGCTGGTGACGCAGCTCGTTGGCCGGTCCGGCCGGGGCGCGGACACGGGCACGGCGGTCATCCAGACGATGTGCCCGGAGCATCCGGTGCTCAAGCTGGCGGCGGCGCAGGATTATGACGGCTTTTACGACATGGAGATCGCGCTGCGCGAGCTGCGAAATGTGCCGCCGTTCCGCGATCTGTTCACGGTGACGTTTACGGGCTTATTTGAAGAGCACGTGCGCGCAGCGGCGAAGCGGTTCCGCGACGCGCTGGCGATGAATCTGCGGCAGAGTCCCTATGCCGGAATGGAATTTGACCTGCTCGGCCCGGCGCCCGCGGCGATCGCGAAGGTGAATTACACCTACCGCTACCGCGCGACGCTGAGCTGCAAAAATACAAAGGAAATTCGCGCGCTGCTGCGTTTTCTGCTCGGCGCGTTTGCAAAGGATAAACAGAACAAGGGCGTGAGCGCGTTTGTCGACGTGAACGCCTATGATTGAGAGGGAACGATATGGCACTTCGGAACATTGTGACGCAGGGCGACCCGATTTTGAACAAAAAATGCCGCCCGGTAACGGAATTTGATGAAAAGCTGGCAAATCTGCTCGACGATATGTTTGAGACGATGCACAACGCCAACGGCGTCGGCCTCGCGGGGCCGCAGGTCGGGATCCTCCGGCGCGTCGTGGTCATCGACGCGGAGGACGAGGACATCGAGTTGGTCAACCCGGAGATCGTGTCCGTCAGCGACGAGACGCAGACCGGTCTGGAGGGCTGCCTCAGCCTGCCTGGCAAGTGGGGCATCGTGACGCGGCCGCTGCGCGCGACGGTCCGTGCGCAGGATCGCTACGGCGATTGGTATGAATATGAGGGCGAGGAGCTGCTGGCCCGGGCGTTTTTGCATGAGATCGACCATCTCGACGGCCATCTCTATCCGGAGATCGCGGAGAAGATGCTGACGGCGGAAGAGCTCGAAGAGCTGCTGAAGCAGGAAGAGGACGCCATCGAGGCGGAAGGTGAGGACGAATGAAGCTGGTCTACATGGGCACGCCGGACATTGCCCGCGTGTGCCTGGAAAAGCTCTATACCGCCGGATTCGACATCGCGGCAGTCTATACCAAGCCCGATACGCCGAAAAACAGGGGCATGAAGATGATGGCCTCGGAGGTGAAGCAGTACGCAGAGTCGGTGGGCCTGCCGGTCATCCAGCCGGACTCGTTCCGTGACGACGCAGTCGTGGAGGAGCTGCGCGCGATCGCGCCCGACCTCATCGTGGTCGTGGCCTACGGCAAGATCCTGCCGCAGCGCGTGCTGGACATCCCGAAATACGGCTGCATCAACATGCATGCGAGCATCCTGCCGTCTCTGCGCGGCGCGGGCCCGGTGCAGTGGTCGATCCTGAACCACTGCGACGAGACCGGCGTGAGCGCGATGTATCTGACCGCCGGGATGGACGAGGGCGACGTCATTGAGATCCGCAAAACGCCCATTGAGCCGATGGAGACGAGCAGCGAGCTGATGGCGCGGCTGGCCGTCATCGCGGGCGATCTCGCCTGCGACACCGTGCGGGCCATCGAGGCTGGGACGGCGAAGCGCACGCCGCAGGACAATGCGAAGGCGACGTATGCACCGATGCTGAGCAAAAGCATGAGCCCCATCGACTGGACGCAGCGCGCGCGGTACGTCATCGATCAGGTGCGCGGGCTGATCCCGTGGCCGGTAGCGACGATGGAAATCAGTGGGAAGACGTTCAAGGTCTTCCGTGTCGAGCAGACGGGGCGGACGACGGACAAAGCGCCGGGGACGCTCCTTGCGGTGACAAAGCAGGGGTTGGAAGTTGCGTGCGGCGGCGGAGCCGTGCTTGTCGTGCGGGAATTACAGGCCGAGGGCGGAAAAAGAATGGCGGCTGCTGACTATTTCCGCGGCCATCCGATCGAGATCTGAGGGTATCATGGGAGCAAGAACGACGGCACTGTCGGTTTTGATCGCCTGCCGGAGGCAAGGCGCGTTTTCTGACGGGGCCTTGAAGGAATATGCGCGGCGCGACGGGCTCGACCGGCGGGATGCCGCGCTGGCCGCGCGGCTGTGTTATGGCGTGGAGCAGAACCGGGGGCTGCTGGACTTTTATCTGGGACAGTTCGTCAAAGGACGGCTGCGTGACTTGCAGCCGGTGGTGCTGGACATTCTGCGGCTCGGCGCGTATCAGATCGTGTTTCTGGACAAAGTGCCGGACGCGGCGGCGGTCAACGAGGCCGTGACGCAGACAAAGAAATATGCCAACGCGCGCGCAGCGGGATTGGTGAATGGCGTGCTGCGGAGCCTGGCCCGCGCAAAGGATGCACTGCCGGAGCCGCCCGACCTCGCCACAAAGTACAGCCATCCGGCGGCGCTGGTCGCGCTGCTTCAGGAGTCGCTGGGCGAAGAGACCGAGGCATTTTTGCGCGCGGACAACGAAGCGCCGGAGACGGTCCTGCAGTGGAACCCGCTGCGCGGCGAAGAAGCGGAGCTGCTGCGCGAGCTGGACGAGAAGGGCGTGGAATGGACGCGGCATCCGTGGCTGACGGGTTGCTATCTTGTGCGTGGGACCGGCGATCTGCGTGGGTTGGACGCATTTGCAAGCGGACTTGTCTATGTGCAGGATCCGGCGGCGCGGCTGGCGGCGATGGCCGCCGGGGTGCGGCCGGGGATGCGCGTGCTGGACTGCTGCGCCGCGCCGGGCGGCAAGAGCTTCGCTGCGGCCATCGCGATGGAGAACCGGGGCAGCATCACGTCGTGCGATCTGCATCCGCACAAGATCGCGCTGATCGCTGCGGGCGCGGAACGCCTCGGCATTTCAATCATCGAGGCCAGGGCGCAGGACGCGGCGGCGTTCTGCCCGGAATGGGAGCAGACGTTTGACACGGTGATCGCGGACGTGCCGTGCTCCGGGCTGGGTGTGATCCGCAAAAAGCCGGACATCCGGTATAAGGACGTGGCGCAGCTCGCGGGGCTGCCGCGGGTACAGGCCGCGATCTTGGAGAATGTGAGCCGATACGTGCGCCTTGGCGGCGTCCTGCTCTACAGCACGTGCACGGTGCTGAAACGGGAAAACGAGGACATCGTGAACGCCTTTCTGGCGGCGCATCTGGAATTTCATCCGGAATGCTTCGACGCGCCGGAGGGCGCGGGGCTGGGGAGTGTGCCGATGGCGACGCTGCTGCCGCAGCGGCAGGGCACGGACGGCTTCTTTATTTGCAGACTGAGGAGAGACGCATGAAACAGGACCTCAAATCCATGACGCTGGCGGAGATGCAGGAGGCGTTTGCCGCGCTCGGCGAGCCGAAGTTCCGGGCAAAGCAGGTGTTCACCTGGCTGCACCGGGGCGCGACAAGCTTTGAGGAGATGACGAATCTTTCAAAGCCGCTGCGCGAAAAGCTGGATGGTCTGTATTTCATCACGGCGCCGCGCGTGGCGCGCAAGCAGGTCTCGAAGCTCGACGGGACGATCAAGTATCTCTGGCAGCTGGGCGACGGGAACTGCGTGGAATCGGTCGTGATGCAGTATCACCACGGGAACACAGTGTGCATCTCGTCTGAGGTCGGCTGCCCGATGGGCTGCAAGTTCTGCGCGTCGACACTGGGCGGACTCGTCCGGCGGCTGACGCCGGCGGAGCTGCTCGACCAGGTGCTGTTTTCACAGCTGGATTCGGGGCTTACGATCTCGAATATCGTGCTGATGGGCATCGGCGAACCGCTGGACAATTTTGACGCGGTGATGCGCTTCCTGGAGCTGGTGAACAGCCCGGAGGGGCTGAACATCGGGATGCGGCACATCAGCCTGTCGACCTGTGGATTGGTGGACAAGATCGAACTGCTGGCCGAGCGGAATCTGCAGCTGACGCTCTCGGTGTCGCTCCACTCGCCGGACAACGAATCGCGCAGCAAGATCATGCCGGTCAACAAACGCTGGCCGGTCGAGCAGCTGCTGGCGGCGTGCCGCGCGTATTTTGAAAAGACAGGACGCCGCGTGTCTTTTGAGTATACGATGATCGACGGCGTGAGCGACGCGCCGGAGCAGGCGGAGCTGCTGGCAAAGAAGCTGCACGGGATGCAGGCGCACGTCAATATGATCCCGCTGAACAACGTGGAAGAAAGCGGGCTGCGGTGCAGCTCGCATGCGGCGATCGAGCGGTTCCAGAAGATCCTCGAGAGCCACGGCGTCACCGCGACGGTGCGCCGGACGCTCGGCAGCGACATCGACGCCTCGTGCGGACAGCTGCGGCGGAAATTTGAACGGAAGGGAGACTGAGCCGATGCAGACCTGGGCCATCACCGACCCCGGCAACATCCGGGAACAGAATCAGGATGCTTACGCGGTCATCAACTTCGGGCATGACCGGATGCTGCTCGTCGTGTGCGACGGGATGGGCGGCGCAAAGTCCGGCAATGTGGCAAGTTCGCTGGCCGTGGAGGTGTTTACCGAGGAGGTGCGCCGGGGGCAGAAGGCGGGCATGCGCCGTGAGGCGATCGATGCGATGCTGACCGGGGCACTGCAGCTGGCCAATCAGGCCGTTTTCGATCAGGCGCATCTGAGCGAGGAATTCCGCGGGATGGGCACGACGCTGGTCGCGGCCTACGCCGTGAAGGACAATATCACGATTATCAACGTGGGCGACAGCCGCGCGTATCATTTTTCTGCGCACGGCGTCGACCTGATCACGCATGACCACTCCATTGTGGCCTATATGGTGGAGCGCGGGGAGCTGACGCAGGAACAGGCCAAGACGCACCCGGGCAAGAATGTGATCACCCGGGCGGTCGGCACGGAGGAGCAGGTGGAGGGAGACCTCTATCACCTGACGGTGCGCAAGGACGACTGTCTGCTGCTTTGCTCGGACGGCCTTTCCAACGAGATGGCCGATCAGGAGATGCTGTTTGAGGTGGCGCACGGGGTGCGGCGGAGCGACTGCTGCCGCCGACTGCTGAATATCGCCAAAAATCGGGGCGCGCCGGACAACGTGACGGTCGTTCTGGCACAGTGTTAATGGAAGAAGGAGCGAATCCGATGGATCAATACATAGGAAAGCTTTTAGATAACCGATACGAGATCCTCGAGGTGATCGGCACGGGCGGCATGGCCGTGGTCTACAAGGCGCGGTGCAACCGCTTAAACCGCCTCGTCGCCATCAAGGCGCTCAAGCAGGAGCTGTCGCAGGATGAGGAGTTCCGGCGGCGGTTTTATGCCGAGTCGCAGGCGGTCGCGATGCTGTCGCACCCGAATATCGTGAGCGTCTACGATGTGGCGCACTCGGACGGCCTCGATTATATCGTAATGGAGCTGATCGACGGGATCACGCTCAAGCAGTATATGGAGCAGAAAGGGCAGCTTAATTGGCGCGAGGCTCTGCATTTTGCGACGCAGATCGCCAAGGCACTCGAGCACGCCCATTCGCGCGGGATCATTCACCGTGACATCAAGCCGCACAACATCATGATCCTGAAGGACGGGAGCGTGAAGGTGGCCGATTTTGGCATTGCGCGCATTTCGTCGGCGCAGAACACGCTGACGCGCGAGGCGCTCGGCTCCGTCCACTACATCTCCCCGGAGCAGGCCAAGGGCGCGCATGTCGACGCGCGGACCGACCTCTATTCGCTCGGCGTGGTGCTGTATGAGATGCTGACGGGGCGGCCGCCGTTTGACGGGGATACGCCGGTGGCGGTCGCGATCCAGCATATCAACGCGACGCCGGTGCTGCCGCGGGAGTTGAACCCGAACATTCCGCTCGGCCTCGAGCAGATCACGATGCACGCGATGAAGGCGGACCTCGGCAAGCGCTATAAGAGCGCGACGGAGATGCTGGCCGATCTGGAGGAATTCCGCAAGGATCCGAACACGACCTTTGACTTTACGCAGCGGCAGGGCGGGATCGATATGGAGCGGCTGCTCCATGACCCGGACTATCTGCCGAAAAATCTGGGCGTGAGCGCGGTGAAAAACCGGGCGAAAAAGGCCATTGCGGGCAAAAACCAGGAGCGCGAAGCGCCGAAGGCGCAGAATGCCCCCAAGGCCGATGCACCGGAAAAGCGCGGCAGCCGCATCGCAGTCATCGCGGGCATCGTCTGCATTGCGTTGGCGCTCTGCGGGATCGGGTATTTCCTGTATTCCTACCTTTCTGACCTCTTCGCAACGACGAAGGAGGATGTGGTGCCCAATTTTGTGGGGGCCTATTATGAGGACATCGATGCGAGCCAGTATCCGAACTTCAAGATTGAGGTCGGCGATTGGCGGGCGAGCGATACGGTGGAATATGGGCGCGTCATCAGCCAGACGCCGGACGCGGAGCGGACGGTGAAGGTGGGAACGACGATTTCGCTGACGGTTTCGTCCGGAATCGGGAGCGACACCATGCCGGAGCTCATCAACAAGACCGCCCAGGCGGCGCAGACGGAGCTGAGCGCGCTGAGCGTGCAGGTACAGGTCAAGATCGAGTATGAGGCCAGCACGACCTTTACAGACGGGTATGTCATCACGACCGATCCGGTTGCGGGTGAGACGCTGACGGCCGGGCAGACCGTGACGCTGACGGTGTGCGCGGGCGCAGGCGTGGAGCTCGTGAAGGTCCCGGCGCTGCAGGGCGAGACCGTGGACGAGGCCATCGCGGACATCAAGGACGCGGGCCTTGAGCCGGGGCAGGTCCGCTATGTGGAGAGCGATCTGCCGAAGGACACGGTCACGTATCAGAGCGTGGACGCGGGCGAGCAGGTCAAGGCCGGGACGGTCATCAATCTGCAGGCCTCCAAAGGCCCGGAGCAGGCGCGGACACCGTTTGTGCGGAGCGTCTCACAGGATGCCGAGGTCGGGCTGAACGAGGAGCTGACGCTGCGCGTCGAGGCCGAGACGAGCGACAACGGCACGCTGAGCTATGCGTGGTACGTGTCGGAGAACGGGAGCGTCGACGGCGCGAGCCTCGTCTCGCGCAGCGCGGAGGACAACGACAGCTGCATCGTGGACACGAGCCGGACAGGCACGTTCTACTATTTCTGTAAGATCACGAACACGCTCGGCGACGCGACCGAGAGCGTCAATTCGCCGATGATCGAGGTCGTGGTCGGGCCGTCGAATGATACGGTGGACAAGGTGATCTATGTGACAATGCCGTCCGACGGACGGACGCATACCGTGACGGTCTATGTCGCGGGCGTCCAGCAGATGGAGCCGTTCGAGGTCGAGGCCGGCGGCGTACAGATCCCGATCCAGGTGTCGGGCTCCGGCGAGCAGAACGTGGACATCTATCTTGACGGGTCGCTCTATGATTCGCAGCTTGTGGACTTTACGACGGTGGGCTGAACATGGGGGACAGGATCATCAAGGCCCTCAGCGGCTTTTACTATGTACAGACGGCGGACGGCGTGGTGGAGTGCCGCGCGCGCGGAAAGATGCGGCGCGAGAAGGTCTCGCCGCTGGTCGGCGATTTCGTTGAGATCTCACGGCAGGGCGCGAAGGGCACTGTGGAACAGGTCCTGCCGCGGCGGAATGAATTCATCCGCCCGGCGGTGGCGAATATCGACGTGCTGGTCGTGCTGGCGTCGTGCGCGATCCCGGTGACGGAGCCGTTTCTGATCGACCGGGTGCTCGCCATCGCGGAAAAGCAGCATGTGCCCGCGATCGTCTGCGTGAACAAGGACGATCTGGCCAGCGGTGCGAAGCTCGCTGACATCTACCGCCACGCGGGCTATCCGGTGTTCGTGACGAGCGCGGAGACCGGCGAGGGCATTGACGCTCTGCGCGAGGCCATCGCCGGGAAGCTGGCTGTGTTCACGGGCAATTCCGGCGTCGGCAAGTCCAGCATCCTGAACCGGTTCGCACCGGGGCTGGCCGTACCGGTGGCCGATGTGTCGGAGAAGCTGGGCCGCGGACGGCACACGACGCGGCACATCGAGCTCTATGCGCTCGGCGATGGGACGTACATCGGCGATACGCCGGGCTTCTCGTCGTTCGACACGGAGCGGATGGACCTCGTGCGGAAGGAAGAACTGCAAGATGTGTTCCCGGAGTTCGCGCCGTATATCGGGCGCTGTCAGTTCCCGGACTGCGCACATCTGAAAGAGCCGAACTGCGCGGTGCGCGCGGCGCTGGCCAGCGGCGAGATCGAGCAGACGCGCTATGACAGCTATGTCCGCCTCTACGAGCTTGCGAAGGAGATCAAACCCTGGGAGACCGAGGCGTGACGCGCCGAAAATGTGTGTGAAGCTAAAATATCGAGACAAAGGCCCCCTGTGCCGCGCACCGGCACAGGGGGCCTTGTTTACAAAATGGTGACAAGTTTCCTGCAAATAATACGTTATGTAAACGAATTTCGCGGTTTCGCGTGTGAAAGTGCTTCGTTCGCGGAACCTGACAAATTTTTAGAAAAGTCCGGAAGGACTTGACACACAAGGGGAAACGCGCTGTGGACAAAATTGTGGACAGTGTGAATAACTTGTTGCAGGTCCTGGCGAATTATGATTATGGTCAACGCAGGGCGCGGAGCCGGTCTTTCAGCTCCGGCCGGATGCGGTAGCTTTCGATGGATTTCTGGATCGCTTTTCTGTGGATCCACGGCGGGAGGCGGCGCGACGTGAACCAGGGGAGGATGGCCGCTTCCTGTCTGGCGAGGGCCGTCGCAAAGTACCAGGCGATCATCATGTTGACATAATATTCTTCCGAGGCGCAGGCCGTGACCTGCTCCGGATAGCACGGTGCGAAGCGTTCGTCCAGAAAATAACGCATCAGCATACCGATGCCGTAACGGACAGTATACGCGTCGCCGCACGCGATCCAACGCGCAATATGCGGCAGAAGAATCTCTGGATTTTTGCGAAAAACCTTTGGCGAAAAGTAGTCACAGGTCGCCCAGTTGTCGATGTACGGCAGGAATGCCTCCGTCCGGGCAAGCGCTTCGTCAAAATCGCGGATTGGCTCAATGAGAAAGACGTGGAGATTGTTTTCCTCATAATAGTCGTGCGGCAGAGTCTGCAAGAACGGCGCGGCCTGCTCCGGCGGAAGCGATTTTGCGAATTTGCGCAGCACGGGCGTGCGGACACCGATGATGCGCGATTTTGGAATGTTTGGGATCAGTTTTGCATGAAAATCGCGGTAGGATGGGTCCTGAAGCGCAAAGAGCGCGGCCTGAATGTCTGTCATTGGTATCACCTCGGTGCGTGTATAAATAGGTTCGGTCGTTTTTGGATGGGCTGGCGTGAGGTAAAAACCGCCCCGTAATGGGCGGTCGTATTATAAATATTTGTCCAATTCTGCGCTCACATTTTTACGTTCGCGGAATTTGGGATGTGCATAGAGGCGGCCGCGGGCTATCACCTGCTCTACGCGGCGCAGCGCACGCAGATCATCCAGCGGGTTTTCTGCCGTCACGATGAGGTCGGCGCACTTTCCAGCGGCGATTGTGCCGGTCACGCTGCCAAGCCCAGCCAGCTCCGCACTGCGGCCCGTGGCCGTGTAGAGCGCGAAAGCGTTCGATACACCGACGAACTTGTGGAAATAGTAGAGCTCCCGCCAGAAATCATACTGCGTGATCCATGGGCAGCCGACATCGTTGCCCAGCACGACGGGAATGTTGTTTGCCAGCGCGGCCTTTGCGCACTCGATGATGCCCTCAAAGACAACATTGCCATTGAACTGTTCCACCTCCGACGCGTTGCTGACCGACCGGTCGAACAGCGCGTAGGGCAGCGCGGGGGAGATCGTGGTGCAGAGGAACGCGCCGCGCTCGCGGAACAGCCGGAGGATCTCATCATTCGGTTTTGCGCCGTGCTCGATCGAGTCGACCCCGTTTTCCAGCGCCACGCGCACGCCTTCCGGCGATTCCACATGTGCCGCGACGACATATCCCGCCGCATGCGCGCGGTCGCAGACGGCCTTGACCATCTCCGGCGCCATCTTCAGCTCGCCGGGGACGCCCTTTTCCTTCGCGTCGAGGACGCCGCCCGTGATCATCAGCTTCACAAGGTCGACGCCCTCGCGCTCCGACTGCTCGAGTTGCGCCAGCGCCTCGTCGATGCTCCGCGCCGCGATCGCGACCGAACCGGCCATGTGCCCACCAGGCACGGAAATGCCCTGATTCGCCGCCAGGATGCGCGGGCCGGTCTGCCGCTCCGCGGCGATCTCATCGCGGAGGCGGGAATCGAAATTCCCGAGACCACCCATCGTCCGGATCGTCGTCACGCCGCTCATCAGCTCATCGCGCGCGAAGCCGCGTACCATGCTGTACGCCACGGCCCGCGTCAGTCCACTGCCCATGATCGTCTTCACGAGCTTTTCATTGTCTCGCTGTTTTTTCTGCGGCTTGCCGCTGCCGGCCAGATGGACGTGCATGTTGAAAAGGCCGGGCATCAGATATTTTCCGCTCAGGTCGACCGGCTCAAAACCCATCGGCTCACTGCCCGCAGGAACCAATCCCACGATCGTCTCGCCCTCGACGAGGACGCTCTGCCCGTGCAGCAGCTCCATATCCTTTGTGCCATCCAGAATGACGGCGTTTTTCAGTGCGTATTTCATCGTTTCGCCTGCTTTCGCGCTTGATCACTGATAAGCATAGCATGTCTTTCCGCAAAATACAACCGCTTTCCGCGTGCTTCCCTTTTTTCGCCCGAGATGATATAATGAACAAAACACGACCAGAAAGGGGAGAGGCCGGATGCTGACACTGCTCTGCGGCGCGGACCGCCTTGCGACGTCCGCTGCGCTGCTCCGCGCCGTCTGCGCGCGGGCGGAGGCGGGAAAAGGCGGCAATATCCTGATCGTCCCGGAGCAATATTCCCACGAGACGGAGCGCGCGCTCTGCCGCGCGGGCGGCGACACGATCAGCCGCTATGCCGAAGTTTTGAGCTTCACGCGCCTGGCCTCCCGCGTGTCGTCCATCTACGGCGGTGTCTGCGAGGAATATCTCGATGATGGCGGGCGGCTGCTGACAATGTATCTTGCCGCGCAGCAGGTGCTCCCGAACCTCAAATATTACGCTTCCGCTGCGGTCAAACCCGCCTTTTTGCAGCAGCTTGCCGCTGCGATCGAGGAATTTCTGACCTACTGCGTCACGCCGCAGTCGCTTTTGGACGCTTCTGCGCGCGCTGAGGGGCAGCTCGCGCAGAAGCTGCAGGAGCTGGGCCTGCTCTACGAGAGCTATCTTGCTGTATGCAAGACGGGCCGCGGCGACCCTGTCACGCGGCTCTATCGCCTGAACGAACAGCTCTTCGAAACGGACTATGCCTCGGACAAGACGTTCTTCCTCGACGGTTTTTCCGATTTTACCGCTGTTCAGCTGCAAATTCTTCAGACGCTCCTGCCGCAGGCGGACATTACGCTCACGCTCCAGACCGGGATGCAGGAGCAGTCTGTCTTCTCCGCGGCAGAGCAGACCGCCCGGACGCTGAAAAAGCTTGCCGCGCGGCTCCGCGTGCCTGTCACGGTGGAGCACGTCGCGGAAAGTACGGTTCGCACGCCGGACGTCCAGCGCTGGCTGTCTGTGCTCTTTTCCCGTGGTGGCGAGCCGTGCGAAGAAGACGCGCCGCACATCTTCACGCACCGCTCGGAGAGCATCGCGGAGGAGTGCAGCTTCGCCGCAACCTATGTCCGGCGGCTGATGCAGTCCGGCGTTCGCTGCCGCGAGATCACCGTCGCCGTGACCGACTCCGCCGCCTATCTGCCTGTTCTGCGCTCTGTCTTCATCCGCGCGGGTATCCCGGCCTATTTTGCCGGGACGACGCCGCTGCTCCAGAGTCCGATGGTCGCTGCGCTGCGCAGTGCGCTCCATGCGACAGAGCGGTATGAATATGAGCCGGTCGTCAACTATCTCAAATCGCCGCTCTCGCCGCTCATGCGTGAAGCCGCCGACCAGTTGGAGCGCTATGCCTTCCGCTGGGATCTGCACGGCGCTGCGTGGGAACGGGAGCTGACGTTCCATCCGCGCGGCTTCGGTGAACCGTGGACGGATGAGGATCGTGAAATACTTGCAGCGCTGGAATCCTACCGTGCCGCGGCGATCTCGCCGCTGGCCGCGCTGCGCCGCACGCTGCGCGAGGCGGATACTGTCGCCGCGCAGGTGGAGGCTGTCGCACGGTTTATAACGGATACCGGCCTGGCCCAGACGCTTGCGGAGCAGAGTACCCGATTGACGGCGGAGCAGCAGCCACAGCGTGCGCAGCAGGTGCAGCAGCTCTATGAATATCTGCTTCAGGCGCTCGAACAGCTCTGGCAGATCGCGGGTGGACAACGTATGGAGCACGAGGCATTTTTGCAGCTCTACGACCTCCTGCTCGGCTGCTACCAGATCGGCACGATCCCGGCGATGGCCGACGAGGTGCAGCTCGGCCCGCTGCCCGCCATGCGGCACCGGCAGACGAAGTATCTGCTCCTGCTTGGCGCGGAGGAAGGAAAATTCCCCTCGTTCCAGATGCTAGGCGGCCTGCTCTCCGACGAGGAGCGCACGCGCCTGCTGAGCCTTGGACTCGAGGTCGCGCCCGCAAACGAGGCAAGGCTCGAACGCGAGCTTGGCTGGATCTATGCGGCCCTCTGCGCCGTGACGGAGCAAGTTGTCCTTTCAACCGGCGGCGGACAGCCGTCCTATCTGCTCGAACGGACGGAGCGCCTCTTCCCGCAGCACCCGATTCTGCGTGACGAGGACTATCCCTACCTGCCGGACGCTGCGACAGCTGCGGCCTCCTTCGTCCGGCAGGAGCGGACGGAGCTGCTCTCAGCACATCCGGCGCTGCTTCAAGCCGCGTGGGAGCTGCAATCGCGCAGCCGCTTCGACTTTTCACCGCTCGATCCTGCGCGTGTGCGTGGCCTTTACGGCGCTGAGATCCGCCTTTCGGCCTCGAAGCTTGATAAATTTTCGGCCTGTAAATATCAATATTTCCTGCAATATGGGCTAAAATCCGAACCGTGGAAGCAGGCACGTTTTGACGCGCCGGTCTTCGGCACGTTCGTCCACTATGTGCTGGAGCAGACCGTCCGTGACGTGATGGCGCAGGGCGGCTTCTCTGCTGTCAGCGAAGCGGAGCTCTCCGCCATGGCGGAGAGCCACATCCGCGTTTACGCCGAAACGTGGCTGCCTGACATGTCATCACGCGGCGAGCGCTTTGCCTATCTGTTCGACCGAAGCCGGCGAGAGGTACGTGAGATTGTGGCCGATGTCGGGCGGGAACTCCGCAATTCCGATTTCCGGCCCGTCGACACCGAGCTTTCGTTCATGCGCGGCGGCGCGCTGCCGCCGGTCGAGGTGCTCGGACAAAAAGGGAATAGCCTCATTACCGGCTTTGTCGACCGTGTCGACCTGCTCGACGCCGGAAACGCTGCCTATTACCGCGTCATCGACTATAAAACGGGGCGTAAGGAATTTGACTATGCCTCGATTCTCGAGGGCGAGGGACTGCAAATGCTGATCTATCTCTTCGCCCTCCGCAAATACGGCGCGCAGCGCTATGGAAAGCCGCTCATCCCGGCGGGCGTGCTCTATGTGCCGAGCCGTTCAGACATGGAGCGCGTCGATCCCGGCGAATCGCCGGAGGACATTCAGGCGCTGCGCCAGAAGAAAAAGCGCCGCAAGGGCCTCGTCCTCGCGGACGACGCGGTGCTTCAGGCGATGGAGCACGGCGAAGCGCCCGAATATCTGCCCGTGCAGGTCAAAAAGAGCGGCCTTACGGGCGACCTTGCCACACGCGAGCAGTTCGCGCAGATGGAGCGCTTCGTCGCGCAGTCACTCGAGGAGATGACCGATGCGATGCTCTCCGGCGTGGTCGCGCCTGACCCGCTGATCCGCGGGCCGATGGCTTCGAGCTGCCAGTACTGCGACTATCAGAGCGCCTGTCATCAGGATCTCTGCGCGATCCACAAACGGTATATCGCCGCTGTGAAGCCGGAGCGCTTCTGGCAGGAGGTAGAAAGGAGGCTCGATGATGCCGTTCACACTGACGAAGGCCCAACAGGCGGTCGTTGAAAACGAGGGCGGCGCGCTGCTCGTCTCTGCCGCTGCCGGTTCCGGCAAGACGCGCGTCCTCATCGACCGTCTGCTCCGCAAGATTGCGGACGGCGCAAACATCGACGACTTTCTCATCATCACCTATACGAACGCCGCTGCGGCGGAGCTGCGCGCCAAAATTTTCGCCGCGCTTTCCGAGCGGCTGGCCGTGCAGCCGGAAAACCGCCACCTCCAGCGCCAGCTCACGCGCATCTATCTGACCCAGATCTCGACCGTTCACGCTTTTTGTGCGAACATTCTGCGCCGCTATGCGCACACGATGGATCTGCCGCCGGATTTCCGTGTGGCGGAGGAATACGAGATGCAGCTCCTGCGGGACCGCGTGCTGGACGATGTGCTGGAGGAGGCGTATGCGCACCTCGGTGATCTGCCGGATGTGGCCGCAGCGATCGACCGCCTCGGCTATGGCCGGGACGACCGGCGGCTGGCCGCGCTCGTCCTCCGGCTCTATGATTCCGTCCGCTGCCAGGTCGATCCCGATGGATGGATGACTCGCTGCGAAGCGGCATACACGGATCTCAGCGACGCCGGGCAGACGCCGTGGGGCGTTTACTGGCTGGAGCGGCTGCATGCGAGCGCAAACGACGCGGCGGTGTGCTTACAGGATGCCATCGTGCTCTCCGCGCGCGACGATGCGCTCTCGGAAAAATACATTCCGCTCTTCGAGCGGAATCTTGAAACTGTCCGAGCCTATGCGGTCATGACTACTTGGGATGAGGTCTATGCCGCGGCCACACCGGACTTTGGCCGCCTCCCGGTCGTCCGCAAGGCAGAGGATCTGGACGCGAAGGAGCGCGCAGCGGCGCTGCGTAAATCGGCGCTCAGCTTGCTGCGTGATGCGCTGGATGCGTTCTATGGCGACTCCGAGACCGTCTGCCGCGATCTTTCCGCTTCGTTCGGCCCGCTTTCCGGCCTGTTTACGCTGGTACAGCAGTTTGACAAGGCGTTTCAAAAGGCCCGGCGGCAGCGCCGCCTGCTCGACTTTTCCGACCTCGAGCACGAGGCCATCCGCCTCCTGACCGACCGCTATACCGGCAAACCGACCGCAGCCGCGCGCGAGATCGCATCCGGCTATCGCGAAATTCTGGTGGACGAATATCAGGACTCCAACGCCATTCAGGAGACGATCTTTCAGGCCGTTTCGCAAAGCGGACAGAACCTCTTCATGGTCGGTGACGTGAAGCAGTCGATCTACCGATTCCGCCTCGCTGATCCGGACATCTTCCTTCGAAAATACAGTGCCTATCCCGACGCGGCGGATGCCGCGCCCGGTGAGCCGCGTAAGCTGCTGCTGTCGGACAACTTCCGCTCCCGCGAAGAAGTCCTCGCGGCGGCAAACGATGTGTTTTCCCTCGTGATGAACCGTGAGAGCTGCGAACTGGACTATGGCGAGGCCGAGCGGCTCCGCGCGGGGATGACCTTCCCGCCTGTGGAAGGACCCCTGGTCGAGCTGCACTGCATCAACCTCCACGACGGCACGGATGACGACGGCCCCGGCCTCGAGAAAGTGCAGGAGGAGGCCGTGTTTGTGGCACGCCGAATTGCACAGCTTCTAAATGGCGGCTGCATGGTCGCGGAAGGGGAGGGCCTGCGCCCCGCAAAACCCGGCGACATCGTGATCCTCATGCGCTCGCCCGGCATGGCCGCGAATACTTATCAGCGCGCGCTGGCAGACCGTGGCATCGACAGCGTCAGCGACCGCGGCGGCAGCATCCTCGACACCTCCGAGGCCGAGATCTTCCTTGCGCTGCTCGCCATTCTCGACAATCCGCATCAGGACGTCCCGCTGGCGACTGTGTTAGCAAGTCCGGTTTTTGGATTTTCGCCGGATGAGCTGGCTGCGCCGCGCACGTTGGAGCGCGACACGGACTATTATGGCGCGCTGCGCGCCATGGAGCCGAAGCCGGAAAAGCTCACGCGCTTCCTCACGTGGCTGGATGATATCCGCTCTCGCTTGGACGCCCTGCCGCTGCCGGAGTTGATCGATGCGATCTTTGACAGTACCGATCTGCTCGACGTCTTTTCCGCTCTGCCGGACGGTGTCCAGCGCGCGAAAAACCTCGCTGCGCTGCGCGACCTCGCGATCGCCGCCGGAAAAAACGAGAGCTGCACGCTCTTTTCCTTCCGCACGCAGCTCGCGCAGATGAAAGAGCGCGGCATCCTGCCGCCCGCAGCGGGCACAGCACGGGAGAACGCCGTCCGCATCATGAGCATCCACAAGTCCAAGGGCCTCGAGTTTCCAATCGTCGTGCTGGCCGACCTCTCGCGCCGGTTCAATCTGCAGGACAACACGGCCAGCGTCCTGACCGATCCGACGCTTTTCGCCGCCGGTCTGGCGGCGGACCTCGACGCCGGGGCCTGCTGGCCCACGGCTGCGCATCTGGCCATCACCGACAAAAAGACGCGGCAGTCCGTCGCGGAGGAGCTGCGCGTGCTCTACGTCGCGATGACGCGCGCGAAAGAGCGCCTGATCATGACCTACTGCTCGGCCCAGCTGGAAAGCACGCTCAAAAAATGGAACGCCGCGCTGAGCCTGCCGCTGCGCCCCTTTGTTTCGGCGCAGGCGCGGCGGCTCGGCGACTGGGTGCTGATGGAGGCGCTCTGCCGGACGGAGTCCGGCGCGCTGTTCGCTGTGACCGGGCCGAACGAATGGAGCCGCCCGCAGACATTCCCCTGGCGCGTCTGCCTGCACGATGCGGCGGGGCTTCGCGGCTGGCAGCCGCCGGAACAGGCAGAAAAGCCGGAGGCGGAGACGCCGCTCTCGCCGGAGCTGGCCGAGGCGGCACTCGACCGGAGCTATGCGCACATCGCGGCGACGCGCCTGCCGTCGAAGCTGACGGCGACGCAGCTGAAGGGCCGCCTGCTCGACGCCGAGGCCGCGGAAGAGGCCTACGTGCGCCCCGCGCCGCCGCCCGCATGGCGCACGCCGCAGTTTTTACAGACCGCGCCGCTGCAGGGGCGCGAGAAGGGGAACGCGACGCACCTTTTCATGCAGTTCGCGCGCTACGAAGCCTGCACGGCGGAGGATTCGCTCCGTGCAGAGCTTTCGCGTTTGCTGGACGAGCGGTTCCTGACGCCGCGGCAGGCCGAGGCCGTCGACCTCGGACACATCCTGCGCCTGTTTGCCTCGCCGCTCGGCGTGCGCATCTTATCCGCGACTGCGCTCCGGCGCGAGTTCAAATTCTCGATCCTGACCGACGCGGCGGACTATGACCCGGCGGCAGCCGGGGAAGAGGTGCTGCTGCAGGGCGTGGTGGACTGCTTCTGGGACGAGCCGGAGGGGCTGGTCATCCTCGATTTCAAGACCGACCGCATCCACGGCGATCTCGACGCGAAGGCCGCGCGCTACGCGCCGCAGCTGGCTGCCTACGCCGCCGCACTCTCGCGCATTTTCCAGAGACCGGTCAAGGAAACGCTGCTCTATTTCTTCGACTGTGACGCTGCCGTCCATCCGTAACCACACCGCAGCGAAAGCCTCCCCACGCGGTGAGGCTTTTTCCATTGGCTGTGAAAAAGAATGAAAAAACTCCTTTTTTGGTGAATTTTCACAAAACAAAGATTGATTTTTTGGAAAATGGGTGTTAAAATCAAATTATAATTGCGAAAGGGACGTCCCTT